>CAZZGV010000161.1:0-4649 GCA_964654255.1 uncultured Legionella sp.
GTGACGTTTCAGGCTCTCCAGAAACATCCTTATCCAAATATTGTTTATAAAGCTCTTGTTCAATAGTCGTCATAACATCACTATGTTCAAGGCCAAGTAATGTCAATGTTAATTGAATTATTTTTTGCAAATCATCCGCATTACCTTTTTGCAGCAAACTAATAATAGGAATAATATTTGCTATAAATTTTACTGGATTTTCTGCTATCGTTTGTTTAACCAACAACTCTTGCTCTTCTTGTAATAGTTTGAGTTGCCTTAAAATTACTACTGTTTTTTCTAGGATAAGACAAAGACCCCGTACAGATTGCATTTGCATATCTAACTTACCAATACCCTCTGTTATTTTAGCGTCTTGATCCAAAATATTTGCAACATTCAATCCAGGTGAAAAACTTGAGTGCAACAAATGATATTGTTGGTCTTGTAATTTTTTTAACTCTTTTGCGACTTGACCAAGCACTAGCCGCAAGCTAGAGAGCTTAGCTGCATGAGAAATATCCAGCTCAAGAACAATACTAAAAAAAATTATAAATTTTTCATCCGTTAGCGCAGAAGCATAACGTAAAATAAATCGAACAAACAACACACACCATATTGATAAATCATTACCTTCCATTTCCTCTTCAACAATTTTCCATAACGCAGCTCTTTGCTCAGATTTTTTTTCACCAATAAATTGTTCCAAATTTAATAATGCCTCTCTTATAACTGCCGGTAGCTCGGCCGAATGAGTTCCTTTTGCTTTTAACTTCATTTCGTTCACTCATCTAAAACAAACACCAAGGCTTTATATTCTGCAATAAGATAGAACGTTAGTCACCTATCATACGAAAACAGACGTAAGAGGATCTATTAACATAAAGAACATTAACAATAGGCTTCTCATCCTACTAAACAAGCAGCTTTACGATATTTACCATCAAGGATGAGCTATTTATCGTTCACATCTTGTCCTACATCAACTATCATATGTGCTTTATAACCGTGACGAATTGCTTATGACCCTATCTGCCCTAAATGCCGTCTCTCCTGTTGATGGACGCTATCTTAAAAAAACAATGGCATTAAGCCCCTATTTTAGCGAGTTTGCTTTAACCTACTATCGATTGTTCGTAGAAATTCGCTGGCTGGAATCCTTAGCAGCAAATGAGACTATTCATGAAGTTCCTCCAATGGATGCCTCCGCAAAGGCCTTTCTTAACAATCTTCTTACTCAGTTCAATGAAGAAGAAGCATTGAAAATAAAAGAGTACGAACGGCAAACCAATCATGACGTCAAAGCAGTTGAATATTATTTAAAAGAAAAAATTGATCAATCAAGTGCTCTGAAACCAATCAGTGGTTTTATACATTTTGCGTGCACCTCAGAAGATATTAATAATTTGGCTTATGCCTTGATGATGAAAGAAGGTATTGCGCAAGTGATTCAACCTACACTTGCTGAAATCATTGGTAGCATTACCTTATTAGGCAAACAACATGCTGATGTAGCGATGCTCGCAAGAACACACGGCCAACCTGCAACCCCCACCACCATTGGCAAAGAACTCATTAATTTTGTGGCTCGACTCAAACGACCCATGCAACAGTTAGCTGAAGTATTAATCTCAGCAAAATTCAATGGTGCAGTGGGTAATTACAATGCACATATTATTGCTTATCCTGAGGTAGATTGGCGCAAGCATTGCTCTCAGTTCGTGACAAGTTTAGGATTATCATTCAATGCCTATACCACACAAATTGAACCACACGATGGCATTGCAGAAGTATCGCATTTAATGATTCGTATCAATAATATTTTACTGGATTACACCAGAGATATTTGGAGCTATATTTCACTCGGCTATTTCAAGCAAAAAACCGTAGCTGACGAAGTAGGCTCCTCCACAATGCCTCACAAAGTTAATCCCATCGATTTTGAAAATGCCGAAGGGAATTTAGGTCTCGCAAATACCTTATTTAGCCACTTTGCCAATAAATTAACGCAGTCACGTATGCAGCGCGATCTATCTGACTCAACCGTTTTACGTAATTTAGGAGTAGCCTTTGCTTATGCACTGATTGCGTACCAATCAATGGTAAAAGGAAACGATAAATTACAAATTAACAAGAGCGCCTTAGAAAAAGATCTTGATGACAATTGGGAAATTTTAGCTGAAGCTATTCAAACTGTAATGCGTCGTTATCAGGTTCCCAATGCCTACGAACAAATGAGGGATTTAACCCGTGGCCGTCGAATTGAAAAAGATCGCTTACTGGCATTTATTAAATCACTGGATATCCCAGAGGCCGCAAAAAAACAATTGCTAACACTATCGCCTGAAAAATACATAGGGCTTGCTGCGCAACTGGTAAAAGCCTTTTCATGAACAAATCTTTATCCCAACAGGGCACAACCCGTGAATTTGATGTGCTTGTTATTGGAACAGGACTAGCGGGGCTACATTACTGCATGCAACTGCTGGCAATGCAGCCTCATATCAAAATAGCCCTTATCAGCAAAGCAGAAGCTGATGAATGCAATAGCCGTTATGCGCAGGGAGGGATTGCGGCTGTTTTCACTCCTGAAGATTCCTTGGAATCGCATATTGAAGATACGCTCCGTGCCGGTGATGGTTTATGTTATACCCCTACGGTAGAGTGTATTGTGCATCAGGGACCTGAAGCTATCCAACAGTTACAACAATACCCAATACTCTTTAATAAAAAGCCTGATGGCGATTATGTCCTTGCACAAGAAGGTGGCCACTCTCACCGGCGTATTTTTAATTGTGGCGATCAAACCGGGTTGACCACTATAGAAGCGCTTATAAAAGCAGCACGCCAACACCCACAAATTGAATTTTTTGAACATCATATTGCTGTCAATTTAATTACCCATTATCACCCTCACCGCACAGATAACCAAGGTGAAGTATTTGGGGCATATATTTTAGACTGCCAGAAAAATAAAATTCACACGTTTTTATCACGTTGCGTGATTTTAGCGACCGGCGGAGCGGGTAAAACATACCGATACACCACCAACCCTATCGTAGCTACCGGTGATGGGGTAGCTATGGCTTATCGTGCAGGCGCACGCGTAGGTAACATGGAATTTTATCAATTTCACCCAACCCTTTTACATCATCATTCATTGAATAATTTTCTTATTTCAGAAGCAGTTCGTGGCGAAGGTGCGTTGTTAAAAAATGCGGACACTGGCCTACAATTTATGCATCGCTACGCGCCTGACCAACTAGAGTTAGCCACCCGTGACGTGGTCTCTCGAGCTATTTTCAATGAAATAGAACAAAGCCATACTGGATTCGTCTACTTGGATACAACGCATCTATCAAAAGCATTTTTAAAAAAACGCTTTCCGCAAATATATAACACCTTGCTTTCAATAGGCATTGAAATGAGCCAAGATATGATTCCTGTTGTGCCTGCAGCGCACTATCAATGCGGAGGAGTGCTCACCGATATTGACGGACGCACAGATCTAAAGCGTTTGTATGCCATAGGAGAAGTGGCATTTACAGGTTTACATGGAGCAAATCGCTTAGCCAGTAACTCCCTACTAGAAGCAGTTGTTATGGCAGCCAATGCAGCTCGTTGTACATTAAAAGACATTGCTACGCCATGGAAACCTCTAGATAGCATCCCCAACTGGAGCTCGCCGGGTGAGGTCAATAACCGTAGAGCAAGCCAGATCAACGCACATTGGCGCAGCCTGCGTGGTGAAATGACGTCTTATGCAGGAATTGTACGTACCGAAGCTGGTCTGCAAGATTTGCTACAATTAATTATGAAACGTAATAAAATAATTGAAGAATACTATTGGAAACATAGTATTACCCGCGACTTCATTGAACTGCGCAATATCGTACTAAATGCAGAGCTGATTGTCCGGGCAGCACTGTCGCGAAGAGAGTCAAGAGGCGGTCATTTTCGTGAGGATTTTCCGCAAAAGAATACGCGGGCACAGGAGAGTATATCTCGTTTAAACTCCCCCCAGAATCCTTTTATTTAAGCATTTGAGGGCACTATTTTGTTCACTAAACACACAACCTATAAACCAGAAAAAACCCTCATGCATATCACCAATGACATGAGCATCTGCCAAAGCGATTACCCACTAGACTGGTATCAAACCGACTTCATCCCTTATGCTGAAGAATACCTTGCCCTGCCCGATCGGAAGTTAACAACCGTATTGGCCTGGATGACCCCTTACATCAAAAAAGCCCAAGATCATTTTGGTGATCAACTATTGTTACTCGCCCACTATTATATGGGCGGAGATATTGTGCGCTTAATCGAACAATTTGGCGGGCAAATAGGCGACTCCTATCAATTAGCACTTATGGCTGCTAATCATCCTGAAAAATCCGTTATCATCGAATCTGCCGTCCACTTTATGGCCGAATCCATCAGTATATTGGCTAATAAAAATCAGCATGTCTATATAACCAACCCCAAATCTGGATGCACCATGGAAATGCTAGCAAAAGATTTCATGGTTGAGCCTGCATTTTTAGATCTCAATGAACGTTACGGTGCTGAAAATATTTTACCCGTTTGTTACATGAACACCTCGGGCCGTGTAAAAGCGATGACAGGCGCGCAAGCACGATTACATTGGATTATTGGCGGTATGGCGG
>CAZZGV010000162.1:0-4649 GCA_964654255.1 uncultured Legionella sp.
ATTTAGTTAAAGATAAAGCAATCGCTGAAGATGATGAGCGTCGTGCTAATGACTTAATCCAGAAATTAACGGATAAATATGTGGCTGAAATTGATCAAGTTTTAGCTCAAAAAGAAAAAGATTTAATGGAAGTTTAAAAAACTTTATTTTCAAATGAGATGCAAGTGCTATGAAGAGTGAAGCACCCAGTAGTGATATTTAATGACATATTATTCTGGGTTGTTTCGCTAAACTTTGAAATGACGATATGCGTATATACTATTGATCAATAGCTATACAGATATTTATCTGATACTAAATTCTAGCAATGCACCCCCATGTTGCATCCCATTTTAATTCTCTTAAGCACTTACTATTAGTTAACAAATTTAATAACGGAGCTATAGTTGGGCTATTACATGCAAGTACAATCATATTTGCTGCTCCTTTTACCGGAAGTGAAACAGTGCGTTGGCCAAAAATATCACGTATTAGTTTAAATAAAGTCCACTGTTCTTGAATATTTGTTAAATTAAGGGCCAGGATTCCATCCGGTAATAATAATCGTTGGCAGTTTAAAAAAAACTCAAATGTGTTGCAATGAGCAGGAAAAGCGTGTGACTCATATAAATCAATCATCACATGTTGAAAACGAGTTTTACAGTCCTGTGCAAATAGATTCGCATCACGCTCAATAATAGTGAGATTTTTTAATTGGCTAGTCATAAAATAGGTTGATGCGATATTAATTACGTCTGGATTATTTTCTATAGCTGTTATTTTAAAACCACTCAGGTCTGTTTTCAGCGCATGCGCTACACCAGCCCCGCCAAGTCCTAGGAGGCAGCAGTCGGCTGGTTGTGCCCGTACAGCAAATGTTATTTGATGGATATACGCAAGTTCTGGTTGTGTTGGGTGGCGTCTATTTATTAATGTTTGTAATGCATTGCTACCTAGTGTTAACCAACGATAAACATAATTTTGATATACGTTTGCTCCACCTGGAGCTTGATAGATACATCGTCCTGCTATTGTTTTCCACATGTATACTCACGCTGAAAAGGGTAAATTGATCCCAAATTGAGTATCGATGTTAGTTCATCTAATGCAGAAAAACATTCGTCTAATAATGCTGGATCACCTAATTCATCTGTATGAAGCCTTGTGCGGTAATGTTTATCTACCCACGTATCTAACGTGGTTAATAGTGTATCATTGACTAAAATACCTTGGTGCATTGCGGAAAGTTCCTGTTCATTTAACGGAACGCGAAGACGAAGGCACGCAGGACCGCCTCCGTTACGCATACTTTGTTTTAGATCTAAAAAATGTGCCTCTATGATTGGATTGCTGTCATTTGTTAGCAAATAATCAATAAATCGTTTAATTGCTGAGTGTTCCTCACATTCAGCAGGCGCAATAATAGCCATTTTTTTGTTAGGCAATGTAATTAATTGTGAATTAAAAAGATAACTATTTACCGCATCAGCAATACTGATATCTCTTTTCTTGACTTGTATAATATTTAATGGACACTCGGTTTTACTTGTAAGTTCTGTTAAGACATCGGCTTGATTAAGAAAGGCCTCCTCATGAACCAGCAGTAATGATTCATTCGCAACAGCAATAACGTCATTGTGAAATACTCCTTGATCAATCGCTACAGGGTTTTGGCAAGCAAAGACAATACGCGCTGGGTTTAATGTGTGGCTGCGTGCGATTGCTTGAGAGGCTTCTAGCGTTTGTCGCGCAGGAAATCGTGTTGGTGCTGGGTATGAATTTCCTACAGGCAAGGCGCGTTTGCCATAAACAAATAAATAGGTGCCAATGTCGCTGTGATGCTTACACAGACGGCTGTGATTGGCTGCTCCCTCATCACTGGTCGTTCCTGTTTGGGGAAGTAATGGATGATGTTTAAAATAGCGCTCATCATGAAATAATTTTTGTAATAATTGTTGCGAAAATGCAGCTTCTTGGCATCGATGTATATTGGTCACCAAATTAGCCGCGGTGAAATGAACACGATTATCTTTCGTATCAATACTGGCGGAAACGGTTGCGGCATTTGCCGTCCACATGCTTGATGCAGAATAGCAAGCGCTGAGTAGATTAGGATCAGCCCGTCTTGCGCGATTGATTTGTTCTTTAGGCGTGCCTGCGAATCCTAATTGATAAAGTAGTTGTAGATTAGGCCGTTGATGTGGTGGAAGTAATGCTTGCTTAAGGCCCTTATGATGCAGTAATCGCATTTTTTTTATGCCTTGATGAGCTGCTGCAGCTGGATTGGCAAAGGTTAAGGCATTGGACGTTGATGCAATGTTGCCAACGGACAGGCCTGCATAATGATGGCTGGGGCCTACCAATCCATCCATGTTTATTTCTTGAATAGTCATCTTATTCCTTAACAAATGCTACTTAATATTTTCTTAATTATCGTTCTATATAATTCATTACTTTACATGAGTTGGAGTATTTTTGTGAGTCCTGTAATGAGTGATAAATATGATGATAGTTTATTAGACTCACTTACTGATACTGAGGTTGCAGAATTAGAGCAATTAAACCAGCACATGCTGATGACTTTATTTCAACTATTGAAAGAACAAACGTCGAGTAACACGAGAGAGGCGCTTGCCTTAGCGTTAATGATTAAAAAAATAAGAGAGGATATACGGCAAGGGCAACCATTGAATATTGGTATGGCAGAATTTGAAACAATGATTGTTAATACTAGAGACAACGATATTAAACTGCCTGTAGTTGAACAACACAACGATGTAATTTACAGTTTGATGAATATAATTGCATCTTTTCAAAGGCAAGAAGAATCTGCTCATGTAAGTTATGCTGAATACATGGAGTCTCGTTTAAACACACAGCGCCATATTAATAATATTTTACGCATATTGGGTGGTGCTGCTTTAATTCCTGGATTGGTTTTTTTAGGTTTGGGGCTAGTAGTGGCATTATTTCCTTTAATAACCACCGGAATTACTTATGAATTTATTGCCGTAGGAGTGACGTTTGTTACACAAGCAGTTTTTTTAATAGCGGGAAGCAACATGCTTTCTAATTATCTTACAAACATTCAACAAGATTCAGATAACGCAGAATCTATTAGACTTGGCACTCTTTCAAATTTAGAGCAAGCCTATCAAGAGGCCATTAAAACTATTTGTGACGAAATAACCGTTCTTGAAGGTGAACCTAAAACTCAACCGGTTGTCATGCCAGCAATGGTTCGGTCCCCTTTGTTAGCAAATAGTATGCTTGCAAATAACAGAGCTCAGCCTTGCTTTCCTGATAGCGTGAATAGTGAAAAATCTTATCTTAACTTTAATATATAAGCGATTGTTGATTTGTGAATATAAAAAAATTGAAGCTCTTTTTTAGATTTTTTATTGTTGTTGGTCCATATAGTTGGGGATAATCTGATATGTCATTAGAGCAACTACCTAATGAACTGCTGTTAAATATTGCCTCTTATCTAGATAAAGCAGACATGCAATCTCTTGGTCTGACTCAAAACAGGATAAATTCGCTGTTCTTTAAACCGACACTATTGTATAAATTTCTACAGCGGGTGGCTTATGGTGATCAAGATAAAGTAGAGGAGTTATTGTCAGTCGTATTTAATGACAATCAACAAAAAATACAAGGAGCTTTATGTCACCACGGGGTTTTTACTGACTACTCCGGTCGAGAATTTAATTGCACAGCCTATGAATATGCTTATTGGGCGAAAGATACGCATATGTGTCGTATGTTAGAGCATTATATGGATGAAAAAACCAAAGCTTACCTGTTGGCTCGGATTGATGCCAATGACACGGTAGGGCTCTCTTATCAGCAAAATGGTGAAAAACATAGCAGCGCTCATTTTGATTTAACCCCGCTTAAAACGGCGTTGCAAGACTACGTTACTGGTTTTGATGCCTGGTACGCTGTTAGAGATATGGCTGCAATGCAGGCCGCGTGGATGATCGTAGGCAAGGCTCAGCGCGATGTTCCTGCTCATATCGCTCAAGAGTATTGCATGAAAGGCCGGTATTTCTTTCCTGTACCTCAATTTAATCAGGTATCATTACAGCGGTGCTTAACATTTTTTAATTTTATTACGTCTACTACAGGCTTTTGGTTTCCGTTAGGTTCCTCTGACTCTGGTCTTGGTTTCGGTTTTGCGATTGTGTCGCGTCCGCAGTATATGATGTCGTCGTTGGGTGTTAGTGATGCAACACCTGAGTGCGCTGCTGCTGATTTGGCAGCCATTATCTTGCTTGATAAAGTGAGAGCCGCCGATCTTGCGATTTCGAAAGCCAATTTAAACTCGCCGGTAGGTGCTCTCGGTATATCTGTGTAGTCTTATAGATAGATCACTTTACTTTAGTTCATGTCGTGAAATACGAATGAGCACACGATCTAGCATGTTAACAGTAAGGAATCGTTTTAGACTTAAAAATAGGTAGCTAGGTAGTGTTACTGGATATTTAGCTTTAGGATTGCTTGCCTCAACCGCATGGATAAGTTTTTTTATTACAGCATCTGGTTTCTTTGTAAAAATGGAGTCAATTTTTTGTTGACGATAAGATCCTAGCATCTTTGTGTATTGGCGTTGAAAACAACTATCTTCTGTATTAATTTTTTTAAGCGAATAATCCACGGCATTATCT
>CAZZGV010000163.1:0-4606 GCA_964654255.1 uncultured Legionella sp.
GGCAGGAATGAAAGATTCAAACGTCATTGTGGCTATTAATAAGGATGAGGACGCTCCAATCTTTCAAATTGCGAATTATGGTTTGGTGGGGGATCTCTTTGTGATAGTGCCTGAGTTGATTGAAAAGTTAAAACAACGTTAAGGAGTAGTACGAATGTTAGTTGGTGTACCTAAGGAAATAAAACAACAGGAAAATCGTGTCGGCTTAGTTCCTGCAAGTGTTCGTGAAATTATCAGAGTAGGTGGTACTGTTATTGTTGAGAAGAATGCAGGTATTGGCATTGGTATCACTGATGATCAATATCAAGCTGCCGGAGCAGAAGTGGTTGATACCGCTGATGAGGTTTTTTCGCGCGCAGATTTGATTGTTAAGGTAAAAGAGCTTCAACCGGTTGAATGTCGTCGTCTTCGTGAAGGCCAAACATTATTTACATATTTGCATTTAGCGCCGGATCCGCAACAAACAAGACTACTCAAAGAGTCAGGGGCAACAGCGATTGCTTATGAAACCGTTACGCAAAATGATGGTGGTCTTCCTTTGTTAACACCTATGTCACAAGTTGCAGGCCGCATGTCAATTCAAGCAGGTGCGCACTGTTTAGAAATGGCTCAAGGAGGAAGTGGCGTTTTATTGGGTGGTGTACCTGGGGTAGCCCCAGCGAATGTTGTTGTAATCGGCGGTGGTGTGGTTGGTACAAACGCGGTACGAATGGCTATGGGTATGGAAGCGCGTGTGACTGTAATTGATAAATCACTTTCTCGTTTGCGGGAACTTGATTTTCAGTTTGGATCAAAACTAAGCACAATTTATGCTACATCAGAAGCATTGGAGCATTATGTTGCAGCTGCTGATTTGGTAGTTGGTGCAGTTCTTGTGCCTGGTGCTGCGGCCCCAGTGTTGATAACACGCGATATGTTAAGGGCAATGCGTCCTGGCTCTGTTGTGGTTGATGTGGCAATTGATCAAGGCGGATGTTTTGAAACCAGCCGTCCAACTACGCATCAGGAGCCTACATATGTAGAAGAGGGGGTTGTGCATTATTGCGTGACTAATATGCCTGGCGCTGTGCCTAGAACCTCGACGTTTGCATTAAATAATGCCACTCTGCCTTTTGTATTAAGTTTGGTAACTAAAGGCGTAAAACTAGCATTATTAAGTGACGGACACTTGTTGAATGGCTTAAACGTTCATCAAGGTATGATTACTTATGAAGCTGTAGCTCGTGATCTTGGGTATGAATATACTGCAGCAACAGATGCTTTAGCTAGTTAGACCTCTCTGTCAACAAGAAATACGGGATCATTTTAATAATTTTTCTCGTATTTTCTTGTTGTTTCATCTTCAATTTCAACGCTTTTTTCAGTAAAAAATTGTGCCCATGTATTTAAATAGTCTATTGCTTTGCGATGTTGTGCTGGATTACGTATGGAGTCCCCCCATTTTTTTGAAGCAGCCCAAAATTGCATGCGTTGTGGTATGTCTTTAAAGCTTTTAAGTTCAGTTGACGTTGCCATTGTCTCTGTGTCTTGATCAGGATATTCAGCTTTATATTTATTTAGATAGTAGCTGCGTTCACTCTCATTAATCTTAACTATTATTTGCTTCATGTAAGCTAGGTAAATAGTTAACTGAAGTTGATCGGGCTTTTGGGATGGGAATTTGGAAAAAATATAATTAAGTGATTAACAAACGTTTTGATTGCTTCATCAGTTGCGCAATGCCCCGCATCACATGGTAAGGCACGTAGTTGTTTATAATCTAGCTCTAGAAGAGCTTGTAAATTTTTAAATTTAGATGTTATTTTTAATTTAGGCATAATAGGTTTTTATTCTTTTTAAAAAAGATTAACAATACTGATTAACGTAATAACTTAACCTTTGAGTTGTAGGGGCACAGGATAATTCCTAAGATAAACTAAAATAAATTCTCTTGATCATCTGTTGGCGGTGGTGGGCCGGCTGATGTTGTAGCTGAATCGGAGTCTTCTGATCCTGGTAATGTTCCTTCCTTGAAATATTCTGGGATAACATTGGGTTCATTAGGTTTGGCGATTAGTCCGTTGACTGGATTAATGGGGACTTCAACAATATTTGCTGGCATTTTCATTTCATGATCAGGTTTGTCTTTTAAGGCAACCTTCATAAAATCAATCCATATTGGTAGAGCAAGCTTTGCTGCATATTCGTAGAGAGGGCGGGGGGTATCAAAACCAACCCAGGTTGTTACTACTAAATCTGGATTGTAACCAGCAAACCATGCATCCACTTGCTCATTGGTTGTACCTGTTTTACCAGCGATATCGTGGCGATTTAGCACCGTGGCCTCTTGAGCTGTGCCATGTTGTACGACAGCCATCAAGGCTGAGTTCATAAGAAAAGCGACATCTTCTGGAATTACACGTGGCGCAATGACGTCTGGATCAGCAGATTTTTCCGTGCAAGCATTGCAGACGTAAGCAGGTTTAGCTTGCAGTAAAATTTTCCCATCATTGTTAGTGATGTGATCAATCAGGAATGGCTCAATTTTATAACCACCATTTGCAAAAACAGCATAAGCAGCAGCAAGATCCAGTGGGCTTACTGATAAACTACCTAGCGCTAGTGACAGGGTCCGCGGCAGATTTGCTTTTTGAAAACCAAAATGGCTAGCGAAATCAACCGCGTAGTTAATACCTATATCGTCGAGAATTCGAATAGAAATTACATTGACTGAATGTGCAAGAGCCTCTTTTAAGCGAGTTGGGCCATTAAAGGTGTATTTGACATTATGTGGCCGCCATAAATTAGCTTGACTAGGGTCATCAATAACAACGGGCGCGTCATTAATCAGTGTAGCCAATGTATAACCTTTATTTAAGGCAGCAGCATAGATGAAGGGTTTAAAGCTGGAGCCAGGTTGTCTAGCAGATTGGGTGGCTCGGTTAAATTTACTCTTTTGAAAATTAAGGCCGCCTACTAATGATTCAATGGCCCCATTTTGAGGATTTAAAGCAACAAGAGCTGATTCAATTTGTGGTATTTGTGTTAGTTGCCATTGTTCATCATGTAATCGTACATAAATAACATCACCCTCATGTACAACTTGGTTGGCTTGAGTTGGTGCTTTTCCCACCCAACCCTTGCGTAAGGCAGGATGGGCCCATGACATCCCTTGCCAAGGGATGGTAACCGTTTCTCCCTGGCGTGTGGCAGCCTGGGCTGTTTGTCGGTCTACCGACAGAATAACAGCAGGTATTAAGTCGTTAACTATTGGGTAATTTTTTAATACGCGACGAAGCGATTCTGGTGATTTATCTAATTTTTCAAGTTTTGCAACAGGACCACGATAGCCGTGGCGTCTGTCATAAGACAATAGATTGTTCTCAACGACTTGGTTAGCTGCATTTTGTAATGGTCCCTTAATTGTTGTATAGACTTTGTAACCCTTGGTATAGGCATCTGGACCAAAATGCTCGTAGAGTGACTGTCGGATCATTTCTGCTACATACGGTGCGCTGACTTCAACGTCGGCGCCATGGAACTTTACTGCAATGGGCTCTGCAATGGCTTCTTGATATTGCTCATTGGTGATGTATTTTTCTTCAAGTAAGCGTTCTAACACGTGATCACGGCGTTTTTTAGCAGCACGTGGGTTAGCAATTGGATTTTGGGTAGATGGTGCTTGAGGTAGGCCCGCTATCATGGCTAATTGCGAAAGGCTTAATTCTTTCAATGTCTTACCATAATAAATATTAGCAGCCGCACCTACACCATAAGCGCGATTACCTAAGTAAATTTTATTAAGATACAGCTCAAGAATTTTTTCTTTACTTAATTCCCGATCGATTTTGATAGCTAACATAATTTCATTGAATTTGCGCAGGAACGTTTTTTTACGATTCAAGAAAAAATTTCTAGCAACCTGCATGGTAATGGTGCTGCCACCTTGTGATTTTGTACCGGTTTGAATCATGCGCACACCAGCACGGGCTAAGCCTAAAACATCCACACCAGGATGATCAAAGAAACGCTGATCTTCTGTTGCAACCAGTGCTTGGATTAGAGCTGGGGGGATTTCATCATACGTAACAGGAATCCGTCGTTTTTCTCCATATTCTTGAATTAGTAAACCTTCTTGCGTATAGATTCTCAGAGGTACTTGTAGTTGAACAGTTTTCAAGGAGTCGACATTGGGTAATTGGCTTGCAAGATAGATATAAAGGAAGCCTGCACAAATAAGGAAAAGAAAAAATACGCTTAATAATGCGCCTAAGCTTTTTAGCCAAAAATACCGGGTTTTTTTCATATTTAGTGAGGGCCGAATGTTTAAAATATATAACCATATTCAATTATATATTGAATTAAAGACATTATGCGAATTATTGAGTAAATATGACGCCATATAAAATATAACCATTTATTTTAAATGCTATAAATCGGTGTTTAAAATTAGATTGTATTTTCATGGGCTGGTTTGTTACTGAAGATCCATGAACGCCCCTGATGGGTAATAAGGACTTCTTTCTTCAGGCGCCTCTTCATCTTTTTCAGCGAATAGACTTACTATACCAGAACCAGCCGTTTCGATTGCCGCTATGAACGAGTCAAATTGAAAGCCAAATCGTTC
>CAZZGV010000164.1:0-4484 GCA_964654255.1 uncultured Legionella sp.
CCGCCACACTTGCCTTCACCGCACTTGCCTTCCATATTTTGCTTGGTTTCCTTGCCGCCGTCTTGCGCTGGTTTATTAGCGCCGCTAACATCGGCCAGTTGCATGTAGCCGCCGGATAATTCATTCATTGACAGATCAGAATTCAATCCCAAACGATGTGCCATGGTTTCTATACGAGGCAACAAATCCCAAACGTGTAAATCTTCTATTTGTTGCTGAAAATGAGCCAATTTATCAAGGTCATCGCCTGCTGACTCAATACGGTATTGTGCCAATATTTCACCGACATCCCCCAAGCCCTTCACAAGAAAATGATAAACTGACTCATTTTGGCTAACAGGCACGTCTTGCGTTAATCCCGATACACGTAAACCATTACGCTGATGAATTTGGCCGCGATCTTGCACCACCTCACCTTGCAATAACTTTAGTAAGGTAGATTTGCCAGCACCATTGCGACCAACTAAAGCAATCCTGGCTTGAGGCTGAATTTGCCAATCCACTTGATCAAGAATACGCGTATTAGCAACGTTTAAGCTTACGCCATGCAACGATAAGACACTCACGCTAAAACCATAATAGCATCTATTTCTACTTGTGCACCCCGTGGTAAAGCAGCAACCCCAATCGCTGCACGAGCAGGATAAGGCTCAGTGAAAAAGTGAGTCATAGCTTCGTTAACCAAAGGAAAATGATTTAAATCGGTAAGGTAGACGTTTAATTTAACAATGTTAACCAAACTACCTCCAGCTGCTTCACAAACTGCGGCTAAATTCTCAATCACTTGCGTTATTTGTAAGCGAATCTCATCGCTACATAACTGCATTGTTTTCGGATCAAGTGGAATTTGACCTGATAAATAGACAGTATCTCCACATTTAACGGCTTGACTATACGTGCCTATTGCAGCAGGCGCTAATTCAGTATGTATGGGTTGCATGGACTAATCCCCTTGTTTTTTTCTATATAATCGCATGACCACTTTATTTGTACGCAAACGACGCATAATTTTTGCCAAATGCGTTCTATTGAGCACACTAATCGAAAACGTCACCGCATTATGGCGACCATCTCGTGGGTCAACATTAATATTACCAATATTGGATTCCGCTTCAGAAATCGCTGTAGCCAATGCGGCTAAAACACCACGCTGATTAGCGACATCGACCGTGATATCAACCCAGAATTCTCCCTGAACATCCTCATCCCAACGAAGTGAAATAAATTGTTCTGGATTACCTCGAGCTTTCTTGATACATGGACAATCACTGACATGCACTAATATGCCACGCCCTTGCTGAAAACGTCCAACAATGTTATCACCTGGAATAGGCTGACAACACTCCGCAAAATGAACCACCATTCCCTCAGTGCCTTTTATAGCAAGCGTTCCATCTTTAGCGGTTTTAGCAAGAGAACCACTCTCTTGCGCTACTACCAGGCGGCGCGCAATCAACATAGACATTTGGTTACCAATTCCGATGGCATATAATAAATCATCTATGGATTTATAATGAAGATCATTTAACAATGCTTGTAAGGATTCGGGAGGAATTTTTGCATATTCACTGCCTAACTCGGCAAAAGCCTGCTCTAAAAGTCGCGTCCCTAAAGCTATTGATTCCGCATGATGCTGGCTCTTTAAAAAATTCCGAATATTACTTCGGGCTTTACCAGTTACAACAAAATTTAACCATGCAGGATTTGGTTTAGCGCCTGGGGCTGTAATAATTTCAACTGTTTGGCCATTGGTTAAAGGAATACTAAGTGGAACTAAACGACGATTAATTTTTGCCGCAACGCAGCTGTTCCCTACGCCAGAATGCACGGTATATGCAAAATCAACAGGGGTCGCACCTTTAGGCAACTCCATAATATGCCCTTTGGGTGTAAAAACGTAAACTTCATCTGGAAACAAATCTATTTTCACATTTTCAATAAACTCTAACGAATTGCCTGTGCTGCGTTGCATTTCTAACAAGCGTTGCACCCATTCTCTGGCACGCAATTGAGCCTCATTGACTTCCAATCCCTCGGACTTATAAATCCAGTGCGCCGCGACACCATTTTCTGCAACATTATCCATATCGCGCGTTCGAATTTGTACTTCGAGCGGAACACCAAAGGGGCCAAATAATGTAGTGTGTAAGGATTGATAACCGTTAACCTTTGGTATGCCAATATAATCTTTAAAGCGCTGAGGCACTGGTTTGTATGTGCGATGAAGAGCACCCATGACCCGATAACATGAATCAATGTCCTCAGTAACAACACGAAACGCAAAAACATCAGTTATCTCAGTAAACGACGCTTTTTTCTGGCGCATTTTTCGATAAATACTATATAAATGTTTTTGCCTACCAAAAACATGCTCATAAGGAATATTTAATTCCTCCAAAGCCTCTTGTAAATCGTGCTCAATTTTTTGAGTTAATTCACGTCGATTACCACGTGATTTTTCTACGGCAGATTTTATCACTTGGTAACGCATTGGATACAGTGCTTTAAATCCAAGATCTTCAAGACCAGTATAAACAACATGCATGCCAAGACGATTAGCAATTGGAGCATATATTTCTAACGTCTCTATTGCAATACGCCTTTTTTTTGCCCGAGGCATAACCCCAAGAGTACGCATGTTGTGCAAACGGTCTGCCAATTTTACGATAATGACACGTATATCTTTGACCATCGCCATAACCATTTTGCGAAAATTTTCAGCCTGAGCTTCGGCTCGCGACTCAAATTTAATCTTGGTTAATTTAGTTACACCATCAACAAGCGTGGCAACATCCTCGCCAAATTGTTGGATTAATTCTTCTTTGCTGGTTTTAGTATCTTCTACAACATCATGTAACAAGGTAGCCATGATAGTTTGATAATCAAGGCGCATTTCTGCAAGGATAAGTGCTGCTGCAACTGGATGTGATATATAAGGCTCGCCAGAGCGACGTGTCTGACCTAAATGCCCCTTTTCAGCGACCAAATAAGCCTGATGACATTTCTGAATTTCCTCTGCTTCAAGGTAAAGCTTTAACTCTTCATGCAACTCATCAAAGTAACTCACGCAGTACTCCCTTGGGCTTTAGCCTAATCATTACTTTGCAACAGATATGGATTAACATTGTTAGGGTCTATTTTTATCAAATTATACATCCTACGTACCAACATTTATCTGTGATACGCAGGTAGTTATAAACATTGTAAAATTGAACGTTCAAGACACCTTAGATTGTTGTTTCGCCACAAAACCACTGCCCAGAGCGACCTGTTGACGAAACGAATTTTATTCTTTATCTAATATATCAGCTTTAATAAATCCTTCAGCAATTTCACGTAATGCAACTACTGTTGGTTTGTCATTTTCCCATTCAACCATTGGTTGAGCTCCTCGCACAGCAATTTCACGTGCGCGCTTAGAAGCAACCATCACCAATTCAAATCTATTTTCTACATTTTCTAAGCAATCTTCAACCGTTACACGTGCCATAACTCGACTCCAAAAAATACATTAAAACGTTATAGTTTACTGCGATGATAGCAGAAATGAAAGCAATTGTCGCTGCTGGTCAGCCTGGCGGCTCATGCGCAAACGCTGGGCAACCACAATCGCCTTTAATTCATCTGCGGCTTTCTCAAAGTCATCATTAACAATTAAATAATCGAATTCCGAATAATGACTCAACTCATCGCATGCACTTTGCATACGACTAACAATAACTGTTGCTTCATCCTGTTGCCTGTTAGTCAGGCGCTCTTTTAGTGCTTCAACAGAAGGCGGGATCACAAAAATACCCACAGCATTCGGAAATGCATGTTTAATTTGCTGCGCACCTTG
The DNA here is from genome assembly GCA_964654255.1 of uncultured Legionella sp. Lineage (GTDB taxonomy): Bacteria > Pseudomonadota > Gammaproteobacteria > Legionellales > Legionellaceae > CAZYME01. The sequence continues at coordinate 3,839 of CAZZGV010000164.1, forward strand.
CCAGTCAATATCCAAAACAATATCAACGCCGGCTTTTAATCGCTCTATGATTTGCTCTGCAGATGTCCCATAAAAATGATCAAAAACTTGAGCATGTTCAATAAATGCTCCTTTCTCAATCATATTCATAAACGCTGGTTCATCAACAAAAAAATAATCAACACCGTCTACTTCCGCCGGTCTTTTTTTACGTGTTGTGTGTGAAACAGAAACAGCAATATCGCCCAAACTACTAACTAATTTTTTAACCAAACTAGTTTTCCCACCACCAGAAGGGGCAGCAACAATAAATAAATTTCCAGAACAAGTATGCGCCATGGTCATCACTCTATATTTTGAATTTGTTCACGCATTTGCTCTATTAATACTTTCATTTGTACAGCATGCTGCGTTAATACAACTGAATCAGATTTAGAGCTTAGCGTATTAGCTTCACGATTTAATTCCTGCATTAGAAAATCAAGTCGTCTACCAGCAACATTATCATACTCGAGGGCTCGAGCTACTTCATTAAGATGTGTTTGCAATCTATCAAGTTCCTCGCTGACATCAAGTCGAGCAAGTAACAATGCAATTTCTTGCTCAATACGCGCTTGTGGCAGATCAAGTTGTATCTGTTGCAGTGTATTAAACAACCTATCTCTAG
>CAZZGV010000165.1:0-4448 GCA_964654255.1 uncultured Legionella sp.
GCTACAAACAGGCTATCCGTGCGTTAAAAAATGTACCTGAACAGGACCCTGAGTTTTTAACAGAAATTATTGAACCAATGGTTCATTGTCATCGTGAATTAGAGGCAATGGATGAATGTGTTGATTATCTTGAGCAAACGTTAGCAGAACATCCCCGCGCTTCTGTTATTTTTGTGGTGGGTGATTATTTACGCAATGAAAAAAGTGTGGATATTGCTATCGATTTTGTTTCAGATCAACTCAGCCAACATCCATCTATACGTGGTTTAAATCGATTGATTTATTGGCATTTAGAGTCTGCACATGGAAAAGTGCGTGATAAATTGCAAATGCTTTACGATATTACAAGTAAATTTTTAGAGAATAAGCCAATATATCGTTGTCAACATTGCGGCTTTGGTGGAAAATTATTGCACTGGCATTGTCCAAGTTGCAAACAATGGAGCAGAATAAAACCTATTCATGGTTTGGAAGGTGATTAAGATCGTGTTAGCGTAACAACGATGTAATGTACTTAATAAATACGCGGGAATAGTAAATGTCTAAAAAACTTATCGTGGCTCTAGATTTTGATAACCAACATAGGGCGATGACTCTCGTTGATCAGCTTGATCCAGCTTTGTGTGCACTTAAAGTCGGCAGTGAAATGTTTACTCTTTTTGGGTCAACGTTTGTTAAAACGCTAATTACTAGACAATACAATGTGTTTCTTGATTTAAAATTTCATGATATTCCTAATACTGTAGCTCAGTCCTGTAAAGCTGCTGCAGATCTTGGTGTATGGATGGTAAATGTTCATGCTTCAGGCGGGCTTGCTATGATGCAGGCAGCACAGTGTGCGCTTTCTTCCTATGGGGCTAGTCGACCACTTTTAATTGCCGTCACTGTATTAACTAGCATGAATTCTGCGGATCTTCTTAAAATAGGTATTCATGAACCATTAGAAGAACGTGTTTGTGCATTAGCGCGTTTAGCACAAGAGGCGTCTCTTGATGGCGTTGTAAGTTCAGCATTAGAAGTTCCTGCGATTAAGACAGCTTGTGGTCATAATTTTTTAACCATTACACCAGGAATTCGTTTGGTGTCTGATAACGATAATGATCAAGTGCGTGTTATGACACCAGAACGTGCATTGAATGCGGGCAGTGATTATTTAGTGATAGGACGGCCAATAACTAGAGCGGATAATCCTGCGCTCGCACTTCATGCTATTTTACAGTCAATGAAATAGTCTATGCGTCAATATTATCTCCAACAAATGGGTATTACGCCCTGGGTACTCCGAGAAGCAAAGGTTTATAAAAAATCATTTACTGATTTGGCTCTTAATGTGTCCACTTGTGAGCGCTGTCCATTGCATAAAACACGAAAGCAAACAGTCTTTGGACGCGGCAATTTGAATGCGTCACTGATGATTGTTGGTGATGCCCCAAGCGCTGAAGAGGATCAACAAGGGGTGCCTTTTGCTGGTAAAGCCGGTGATTTATTGAATAAAATGCTTATCAGTATTGGATTTTCACAGGACGACATTTATCTAGCCAATATTTTGAAATGCCGTATACCGGAGAATCGCGCTCTTAACGCTGATGAAGTTGGCCAGTGTTGTGATTATCTTATGCAGCAAATTGAAATGGTAGGGCCTAAATTATTATTAGCGGTTGGTCGTGCCGCAGGACAGCTTCTTTGTAAGCCAACAATTGCGCTAAATGACATGCGTGGTCAGGTCCATGATTATAATGGAATACCCGTTATAGTAAGTTATCATCCTGAGCATTTGTTGCGTAATGTGATAGATAAAAAACGTGCTTACATTGATCTGCTTTTGTTAAAGCAGTTGATGCAGGCGTGCAAGCTTGTTTAAAGGATTTGAGCATGTATTTTGCTCCACGATTTAAGATGTTCTCAGGCTTTACATTATTGGAAATTTTACTGTGTTTATTGTTACTAAGTATTGTTATTTTTTTTAGCTTATCTTACACGCCATTGCTATATAAAAAAAATCAATCACAAACAATATCTGCAGATATTAAAAATGCTGTTCATACAGCTAAAATGCAAGCGCTGCTGCAGGGCCAAGCACTTGCGCTTACATCGTTAAGTCGTACTAGCAATTGGTCTGATGGCATGCGTCTTGTTGTAGATAACCCTACACATCACTATGAAGAGGATAGCGAAACTCTCTATGAGTGGCATTGGACTTCAACAGGTACCCAGGTCGAGTGGCATGGTTTCCAGTCAAACGAATACGTGTTGTTTGCAACAGATTTGCGCTCTAGTAGAACAAATGGATATTTTTTGATTAAAAATGTCGATCAACAGATTAAGTTAATATTGAATCGTTTGGGGCGAGTACGAGATTCTGTGGCAGCTTGATTTCTATATATAATCAACGTTAACGTTGAAAAAACAGCAGAGAATAAATAATGCCTACCCTTATACCACCGGCTTCATTGTTACCATGGTTGACTTGCCAAGGGTCATTAACGGAGCGTTTGCAAGACAAAGCGGGCAATACCCATCTAGACGTGCTCAAGCAATGTTGGACCCCTCCCGATTCGTGGGATACGCAGGTACTGTATATTGAAGATCATGCTGTTTTGCATCGTGAAATACTTATGCAAGCATCGCATCAACCGTGTTGGTATGCACGCACAATTATTCCTCAAGCAACTTATAACGTTGGCAGAGCTATTTTTGATCGCTTAGAAAATGAATCGTTAGGTACATTAGTTTTTAATGAAAGCAGAATACAACGCGTGTCATTAGTGCATTATCCAATTGATGCACAGTCTATGGAATATAATTGGTTAATAGACATAATGCATGAACATATCAATCCATTGTGGGGGCGTTTAGCAACGTTTGCGTTAGATACTGAGCAGCCTTTTTATCTTATTGAAATTATGTTGCCAGGCTTAATGAGGTACTCAAATTGAAATTATCAGCTTATTTTCGGCTAATGCGCTTTGACAAGCCGGTTGGTATTTTATTGTTATGGTTACCTACTGCGTGGGCTTTGTGGCTTGCTAATAACGGTGCTCCATCGCTGATGTTAATTCTATATTTTTTATTAGGGACTATTTTTATGCGGGCAGCAGGTTGTGTTGTTAATGATATTGCTGATCGTCACGTAGATAAACATGTTAACCGCACGCGGATGAGGCCATTAACCACAGGCGAGGTGGGTTTGCCAGCAGCACTATTGCTCTTGATAGGTCTGTTATTGGCTGCGCTTATTATCGTATTGCAACTACCTGTGGTATGTTTGTATTATGCATGGGCGGCGCTTTTTATAACGGTGCTTTATCCATTTTGTAAACGATTTTTTGAAGCCCCTCAATTGGTGCTGGGGTTGGCGTTTTCTATGGGCATTCCTATGGCGTATGCTGCCTCGGGCGTAATGATATCCTCATCTATGGTTCTATTATTTATACTAAATTTTGCTTGGATAGTTTCCTACGACACGATGTATGCAATGGTTGATAGAAACGATGATGTGTGTATTGGTGTTAAATCCACGGCCATTCTTTTTGGGCAATACGACCGATGGATTATTTTATTATTACAATTATTTTTTCACGCGTTGTGGTTAATTATCGCCTATAGAAAAGGCAGTGGAGCAGTATTTTATACGAGTTGGACTGCAGCATCAGCCATATTGGCTTATCAGCAGTGGCTGCTCTATAAACCTGACACAGCATCCTATTTCAAGGCATTTTCAACAAATGTGGTCTATGGCTTAGTGATGTGGATTGCTTTGATGGTGGGTTAGATTTCTGCAGGCTGTTTCCCGTTGTTTGCTACCTTATGCGGTGCTATATTGTTAGCTCGGAACTAAAATCATAAGGATATCGATCATGGGTCATTGTTTTTCTATGTTTAAAAAAGCTGCTGATGTGAATGAAGATGGCGTGTTTGATTTTAAAGATGTCAAAATTGCAGGTGAAATGATTTACACTTGCTTAGTAAATGGAGCCACACTCATAGGCTATTATAGGCCTTTGCTTGTTTTAGCAGGTGTCGATGGTGAAAAATTTGATGCTGCAATGACAGCGTTTAACACCTCTATTCAGTCAGCTCAGGGCCTTCTTAATGAGTTAGAAGAGATGGGTGTTTCAAAAATTATAGAGGCACTTAAAAATGAGCCTGGCGACATTAATGGTGATAATAGAATAACCATTGATGATGGGATTGCATCTGCCGAGCTCATAAAAAAAACCATTGATGATGCACTAACCCTTTGTACTAAAATGAAAAAAGATACGTCTGCATTAAGTGCCGCTAGCAAATCTATTAATGATGTCATAGAGGCGGCGAAGCTGGTTAAAAAGAATCAAGAGGAAGGTACAGTTAAACTAATGAAAGCCATGTAATGTTAAGCGAGCGTGAGTGTAACCCAATGGCACTAAGTTAAGGAAATTCGAGTTAAAAATAGATCGTCTTTGCGA
>CAZZGV010000166.1:0-4441 GCA_964654255.1 uncultured Legionella sp.
CCCCGTCCACTCCGCCAGCATAACGCGCCGCAAGGCGCGTTTTTTTTAAATGGAACTTCTTAAATGTTGCAGAAGCTTAATGAACGAATTCAAGGGGTAGTTGCTTGGGTTGTAATAATTCTTATTGCGGTAACGTTTGCGTTATTTGGTATTGATTATTACATGCAGTCGCGTCATGAGTCAGACGCACAAGTAGAAGTAAATGGACAGCCCATAACCAAACAAGCTTTTGATTTAAATTACCGACGTACTCGCCAATTACGCGATCCCGCATTAATGACCGCAGCTAGTGAAAATCAATTAAAGCAACAAGTTCTAGACCAAATGATAGTTAACAGTGTCAGCATGCAAGCTGCTCGTAAAAATGGCTTTGAAGTAGATGTTGCGCAGGCAAATTCTGCAATTTTAGGTATCCCTCAGTTTCAACAAGACGGTCATTTTTCTTCGGATCGTTATCAACAGGCGCTTAATGGTGCTTTATTTACACCGGAGTCTTTTCAAACAGAAGTTCGGCAAGGGATGCTTCTTAATCAACAGCGGTTTGCTTTTATTGGCACTGCATTTGCACTGCCTGCTGATCTTAAACAATTCGTTAAATTGTATATGCAAACCAGGGATTATACGTATTTAACAATTCCTGCATTACGTTTTATAAAAGACACTCGCATTTCTGAACAAGAAATTAACGCTTATTATCAGCAGCATCAAAAAGAATTTTTATCACCAGAGAAGGTGAGCATTGATTATATTCGCCTGTCTATGGCGGATATTAAAGCGAATGTTCAAGTATCAGAGCAACAAATACAGCACTTTTATGAAGAAAATCAAAGTAATTATTACACTCCAACACAATGGCAGGTTGCACATATCTTATTGGCTATTGGCCCCGATATGACAGACGATGAGCAACAGCGTGTTAAGCAGCGCGCCGAAGAGCTTTATCGCTCCTTAGAAAAAGATCCCACACAATTTGAGCGATATGTTAAAACAGTATCTGATGATAAAATATCAGTAGCCAAAGACGGTGTGTTGCCTTGGATAGCAGCCGGTCAATCAGAGTTTGATAAAATTTTAGTGAATGTAATTAGACCTGGTCAAATAACCACACCTGTAAAATCGCAGCATGGCTATGAAATCTTTAAATTAATTGCCTATAAACCTGCGTTAATAAAGCCCTTACGCGACGTTCATGATGAAATCCAAGATCAATTAAAAGTTGATGTTGCTCAAGCTACTTATGCGCAAGCATTAGAAAAATTATCAGATTTAAGTTATCAAACGCCTGATACGTTGACACCGGTAGCTGAAGCGCTTAAATTAACTATTCAAGAATCAACGCCGTTTTCTCGTATTAATGGTGATAGTGAATTAACAAAAAACAAACATGTTATTAGTGCCGCTTTTAGTCATGATGTTTTAACGCTCGGCAATAACAGTGAGCCTGTTCAACTCGATAATGAAAGTGTGATTGTGCTACGTGTTAATAAGCATATCCCAGCAACTGCAAAAACCCTTACAGAAGTTCGATCGTTGATTGAGAAAAAATTAGCACGCAACAGAGCAAAAATAGAAGCAAGAAAATTAGGTAAGGCATTATTAAATGCAAATCAAAATTTAGCTGAGCAGGATCAACTCATCAAAGCTAATCAATTACAGTGGCAAGCAGTAACCTCTGCTACACGTGATGCTGATGCAGCGCTTATCACTATAAATGAAATGGCATTTAACTTACCTCGTGTTGGTGCTGAGGTTGGTCGTAGTTTGGTTGATGGTGACTATGTTATTGTTCGTTTAAAGAAAATCAATGATGGGCACTTAAATCCGTTAGATAAAGAGCAAGTTGCTAGTATTACTCAGCAAATAGAAGCCAACTATGGCATGATGGATTATGATTTGTACGTTAATTCATTGATGAGTAAAGCTCAAATCGTAAAACATTAGATTCCTATATTATACCCAGTATCCATGTGATTCATTTTTCAATGGGTATAAAATATAGCTACATATTGGTAATTGCCTAATTCTGGACGGATCAGCCAACTTTTTTAGTCTACGGAAAATTATTGAGCGTCTTAATTACGATTATATGTAGAAGTTTGTATTTGTAAATGATCTTTAGTTCCTAGGCAAAAAAAGAAGATGACATTAGATTGCTTTGATTTTAGCTTGGATTTCGGCTAAATTCAGCACCCAGTAATATAAAAAACACCCTTTGAAATTTCTATATTCCCTGAGCACCTTATAAGAAAACTATAGATAGACTCTACGTTCCTTTTTTGAGGGGGCTATTGTTTGGTTCATCAACATCTGGTTCCTTATTGGCATACTCATGTTGCCGTTTTGAGGCGATAAGTGAACGCCATCTGGGGGCTATATCTAACAACTGATTGGGTGCTTGTTCTTGTGATGATTCAAGTGCTTTTTTTATTAAATCACTAGCGTGCTTATTACCATTGTGTTGCGCAAGCTCAAGAGGCGATTTTCCTTGAAATAAACACTGAAGGTCAGCTCCAGCTTCAATAAGTAGAGATAGAATATCAGCATTGCCATTATATGCGGCAACATGTATAGGCGCAGCACCATCATAGCGAGGTTTATTTATATCTACGTGCTGTTTCCCATCGGGAGTTTTAATTTCAATGAGTTGCCTTACTGTGGCTGCCTGATTACTTTCTGCCGCGATAAATATCGGTGTTGCACCATTACCACTGAGTTGATTGAAGTCGACAACCTGTTCTCCCCCATGCGCATAAGCTTCAGTTAGTACCTTCAATAACTCACAATATCCTTTTTGGGCAGCCAGAAAGGCTGGTGTTCTATTATCAACACCAAGCTGATTAAGATTGACTAATGGTTCGTTATTTGGTGTCACTGCCTCCGCTAACATACGGAATGTTGCTACTTGATTTGCATAAGCTGCTACAAAAAGAGGAGTTATTCCCATACTATTTGGCTGGTTTAAAACCTCCGGTAAGTTCAGTTCTATTATTTTTTTTAATGTATTTGTATCACCCAATTTTGCGGCAAACCAAGCCAAATTGACCCCACGCTGTGATGTTCTACTCGCATCGTCATTTGTGATGTCGTTTTGAACTTCAGAAAGCGCTCTAATTTCAGGAAGTATCATTGTTTTTCCTGATGCATCGTCAACTGTCTGGAAAGCGCCATTTTTTTCGCCTGTTGTAAATAGTTGGGTATGAAGGGGTATTGCATCTATCTCATTAAAGGCTTTTTTTAATATATCCGGTAGTTCGATTTCCAAATTTTCATTCGTTATTGATGGCAAAGAGGGTTGATTTACATCTATAAATAACCAACATTTTTTATCATAGGAATAACAAAGTGCAGCGGCATGGTTATCGCCGCCCAAGCTTAAAGCAAAATCACTTTTAGCAGCGGTAGCTAGTTGCCCTAATAAGTGAGCATATTTTTTTATTTCCGAGGAACTGTAAATACCTATAAACGATGCCAAGCAAACTCGACCACCCGCCTTTTCTAATTTGTATGATTGAGCATATTTGGAAATTTCTTGACTTTGGTGTTGTCTGAGTGGCCTAGCAAAGACATCTTTATATTCTATTGAATGATGATAAAGTTCTCCTTGGTCAATAAATGCGGCAATATCAAATAGTATTTGATAATCAGTGTACAGCTTGTTGAGTGAGAGTTGGGGAGCTATTTTTTTTTCTACAAGGCGTGCTTGCTTAATGATGTTATCTTTGGCTTTTTGTAATAAGGCAGGATAGTGCATATAGTTTTTTTCTATAAAAGCACACCGTTGCGTAAAAATGGAGTACTCACCAATTAGAAAAGCATCGATAGCCTTTTCTTCGTATAAGGCGCAAACACCTAGGGCTTCATATTTGTAGCCCATTTTTTTTCTTAGATCGAGTAAAATTTTATGGAAAGAGGGCATCGTTAATTTATTAATGATGGATTGTGATATAATTATAGACAATTTATTTATATCGCATTCATTTTGGCTTGAAAATAACCTTTTGGGTTGTCTAATACACTTCTTATTGACTTGGTCAGGGGGCTTTCTATACGTCAACGACGTAGGCTTATTAAAGGTGGATAGCCGGCAGGCTAATTTTCAAGCGATAACAGAGGATCCTTTTATACAGAGAGGACATGTAAATTGTTGTAATGTTGATTTTAGTAAATGCTCTTGATTTAAATGGCGTATCTTGTCGACTACTTCAAGAAGTTGCTCCTGGGCCATATTTTGTTCCCCAGTACCTCTGTACATGACAGGTTTTTTTGTCATGTACAGAGGATTATTCAATTGATAAATATAGCTTTTTCTTGATTTGATGCCATTGGCTGAACGCTGAGGCGCGTAGTCCGTGATAGGTTGGGATTTTTAATCACTCCGAAGGGATGTTGAACGATTGATTTATGTGACCGTAGAGCCATGTATGGACCTCACTGGTAATTT
>CAZZGV010000167.1:0-4416 GCA_964654255.1 uncultured Legionella sp.
AAGAAGTCACACCAGTCAATATTGAAGACGAATTAAAACAGTCTTATCTTGATTATTCTATGAGCGTTATTGTGGGTCGTGCATTGCCAGATGTGCGTGATGGTTTAAAACCGGTTCATCGGCGTGTTTTGTATGCTATGAGTGAATTGGGTAACGATTGGAATAAACCATATAAAAAATCGGCGCGTGTAGTGGGGGATGTGATCGGTAAATACCATCCACACGGTGATACGGCTGTTTACGATACTATTGTACGTATGGCACAACCATTTTCTATGCGTTACATGCTGGTGGATGGTCAAGGTAATTTTGGTTCGGTGGATGGTGATGCGCCAGCTGCGATGCGATATACCGAAGTGCGAATGTCTAAACTCGCTCATGCGTTACTCGCTGATCTTGAGAAAGAAACCGTTGATTTTAGCCCTAACTATGATGAAACAGAATTTGCTCCGGTTGTTATGCCGTCTAGAATTCCTAATTTGTTAGTTAATGGTTCCTCGGGGATTGCTGTGGGTATGGCTACTAATATTCCACCGCATAACATTACTGAAATTATTAGTGCTTGTATTGCGTTAATTGCCAAGCCTGAACTCTCTGTTGATGAACTGATGGAGATTGTGCCTGGGCCAGATTTTCCTACGGCCGCGATTATTAATGGACGTGCAGGTATTGTCGAAGCCTATCGAACGGGTAGGGGCCGTATTTCAATCCGTGCAAGAACAGACATTGAAACAGATGAGCATACGGGTCGTCAGGCTATTATTATTCATGAATTACCTTATCAAGTGAATAAAGCGCGTCTTGTTGAGCGGATTGCCGAATTAGTGCGCGAAAAACGTTTGGAAGGTATTTCTGGTTTACGTGATGAATCAGATAAGCAGGGTATGCGTGTAGTGATAGAGCTTAAGCGCGGCGAAGTTCCTGAAGTGATGATCAACAATCTTTTTGCACATACACAAATGCAAAACGTATTTGGTATTAATATGGTAGCTTTGGTTGATGGTCAGCCAAGAACATTAAATCTAAAACAAATTTTAGAATATTTTATTAAACATCGACGTGAAGTTGTAACACGACGTTGTATTTTTGAGCTGAAAAAAGCCAGAGCCCGCGCGCATTTATTGGAAGGATTGGGTATCGCGTTAGCTAATATTGATGAAATGATTGAGTTGATTAAAAAATCAACCACGCCACACGATGCAAAAGAAGGTTTGTTAGCGCGCTGTTGGCTTCCTGGACTCGTCCTTGGGATGTTAAAAAACACCGGGAGTGGGGCGTCTCGTCCTGATGATTTAGAGCCAATGTTTGGTTTAACTGACGAAGGTTACCGATTATCGCCACCCCAAGCACAAGCAATTCTTGAACTCAGGTTGCATCGCTTAACTGCCTTAGAACAAGATAAAATTCTTTCTGAATTTGAACAACTGTTAGATCAAATTAAAGAATTGCTTGATATTTTGGGTTCACCAGAGCGCCTTATGCAAGTTATTCGAGATGAGTTAGAAGAAATGAAAACTCAGTTTGGAGATGCACGTCGTACTGAAATTATGGCGTCTCGTGAAGATTTAACGATTGAAGATTTGATTACGGAAGAAGATATAGTCGTTACATTGTCTCATGAAGGTTATGTTAAATATCAACCTATTTCGGCTTACCAAGCGCAGCGTCGTGGTGGTAAAGGCAAATCAGCCACGCATGTAAAAGAAGAGGATTTTGTTGAGCGTTTAGTGATTGCTAGTACGCACGATACATTATTGTGTTTTTCTAATCATGGTAAATTATATTGGTTGAAAGCGTACGAGCTACCTCTAGCAAGCCGTATTTCTCGTGGTAAACCAATTATTAATATTTTGCCGTTAGCTGCAAATGAAGCGATCAATGCTATGTTGCCTGTGCGTGAATATCAGGATGGTCTCTTTGTATTTATGGCTACTAAATATGGTACCGTTAAAAAAGTGCCGTTAAATGCCTTTAGTCGACCACGCACCAACGGGATTATTGCGGTTGATTTGGATGACGATGATCGGTTAGTTGGTGTGGATATTACTGACGGTACAAAAGATATTATGCTGTTTTCTGATGCAGGAAAAGTGATTCGCTTTGATGAAAACCTAGTAAGACCTATGGGAAGAACCGCTCGTGGTGTTAGAGGTATTCGATTAGCTGCGGACCAGTCTGTTATATCACTTGTTGTAGCACAGCCAACCGGTACTATCTTGACAGCAACTGAATTTGGGTATGGTAAACGGACGGATGTTAATGAGTACCGCATCACTGGTCGCGGGGGGCAAGGCGTAATTTCCATCCAGGTCAGTGAGCGGAATGGTAAAGTTGTTCGCGCATTACAAGTTACCGATTTAGATCAGGCGATGCTTATTACTGATAAGGGTACATTAGTTCGCTTTAAAGTTGGAGAGCTTTCAATTATTGGCCGTAATACACAGGGCGTTCGGTTGATTAATGTTTCATCAGGTGAGCGTGTTGTTGGCATGCAGCGCATTGATGATATTGCTGATGATACGCTAGCTGAAGACGGTGAGGAAATAGAACCTAATGATGTTATAGAAAATATTGATACACAGGACGGTGGCGAAGGCTTTTCAAATGAAGATGAGACCTTATAATTTTGGCGCAGGTCCTGCGATGTTGCCTGAGTCAATTTTGCGAGAAGCACAAGCGGAGTTATTAGATTGGCAAGGGCTTGGGATGTCGGTGATGGAAGTAGGTCACCGCACCGCGCCATATCAAGCTCTGATGGAGCAACTAGAGGTAGATCTGCGTGAATTGCTTTTTATTCCAAGTAATTATCACGTCTTGTTTCTAGGCGGGGCCTGTCGTACGCAGTTTGCTATGGTTCCAATGAACCTGCTCGATAAAAAATCACAGGCTGGTTATTTAATTTCTGGTATTTGGTCTTCATTAGCTTATGAAGAAGCTTGTAAATTAAAACATGCTTATTGCGTTGCTAGTACAGAAAGTACCAATTTTACTAGTACGCCTGATATGGCTAGTTGGCACTTATCTGATAATACGGCTTATCTATATTATACGCCGAATGAAACAATCGGAGGCGTGCGCTTTAATAAAACGCCGCGTGTGCCCGGGATTCCTTTAGTCGCGGATATGACGTCTTGTTTGTTGAGCGAACCGATTAATGTTGCGGATTTTGGGGTAATTTTTGCAGGTGCACAGAAAAATATTTCTGCAGCTGGTTTAACCATTGTTATTATTCGTTCGGATTTATTAGAAATTGCTACAAAAAACCCTATTCCAACAATGTTAGATTATCGAATTCATGCAAAACATAAGTCTGTTTATGCAACACCGCCTACGTTTAATTGTTATTTAGCTCAAAAAATGTTGCGGTGGATAAAAACGCAGGGTGGGGTAGAAGCGCTTTATCTTATTAATTGTCAAAAAGCCGCAGCATTATACAATTATATTGACGCATCATCCTTTTATCATTGTGCGGTGCAAAAGAATTCCCGCTCTATCGTCAACGTTTGTTTTTCACTTGTTAAGCCACATCTTCAAGATGAATTTTTAAGCCGTGCCAACCAGCGTGGTCTGTATGCATTACAAGGTCATCGTACAGTGGGAGGTTTACGCGCAAGCCTCTATAACGCAATGCCTATGGCAGGTGTGGACGCGTTACTAGCGTTTATGGAGGATTTTTATGAGGAACACCGTCTGTGAAGTCATATCATTTTGTTAGTAGTCCTGTTGAATCATTGCAAGGTGATATCACAGTTCCTGGCGATAAATCTATTTCACACCGTTCTATAATGCTTGGTGCTATTGCTAAAGGCGTGACAACCGTTCATGGGTTTCTCGATGGAGAGGATTGCTTATCAACAATGCAAGCTTTTCGAGATATGGGCGTAAGTATTGATGGGCCTGTGTCGCAACGTGTTGTTATTCATGGTGTAGGTAAATACGGTTTACAAAAGCCTGAAAAAGTTATTGATTGTGGTAATTCTGGTACCACCATGCGCCTTCTTGCGGGTTTATTGGCAGGTCAGCCATTTGATACAGAATTGACCGGTGACCAGAGTTTATTAAAAAGGCCAATGGAGCGTGTGAGTCGTCCTTTGCACCAAATGGGAGCCTCTATTACAACAACAGCAGGTCGACCTCCATTATTGATTCGAGGTGGGCAACCACTCCATGGTATAACGTATGAAATGCCTGAAGCGAGCGCTCAAGTTAAATCAAGTTTGTTACTTGCTGGAATGTACGCTAAAGGTGAAACACACGTGATTGAACCTGGTTTAACACGCGATCATACCGAGCGAATGTTGACAGCTTTCTCTTACCCTATTCATAAATCAGGCAAAGCTATTGTTATTAATGCCGCAAGCGAATGCCAAGGCACGGACGTGATTGTACCTGGCGATATTTCCTCAGCTGCTTTTT
>CAZZGV010000168.1:0-2400 GCA_964654255.1 uncultured Legionella sp.
ATTTTTCGGGTATGCCAGTAGTAGATGGTGAATATTTAATTGGTATTGTTACTAGTCGTGATATTCGATTTGAAACTAATCTCTCTTTGCCTGTGTCTGCAGTGATGACGCCAAAAGATCGTTTGGTAACAGTAAAAGAAGGCGCCTCGCGCGAGGAAGTGTGCAGTCTCCTTCACAAGCACCGTATTGAAAAACTCTTGGTCGTTAATGACGCCTTTTATCTTCGGGGTTTAATTACAGTTAAAGATATTCAAAAAGCCAAAGAAAATCCTTATGCCTGTAAAGATAGCTCTGAACAGTTGAGAGTGGGTGCGGCTGTGGGTGTTGGTCCTGGAACAGAAGAACGTGTTGCAGCGCTTGTTGATGCTGGAGTGGATGTTCTAATAGTAGATACAGCGCACGGTCATTCACAAGGTGTTTTAGACCGTGTGAAATGGATAAAAAAACATTATCCACATATACAGGTTATTGGTGGAAATATTGCAACGGCAGCTGCTGCAAAAGATTTAGTTGCCGCAGGTGCGGATGCGGTAAAAGTTGGGATTGGCCCCGGATCTATTTGCACCACACGTATCGTCACGGGTGTTGGTGTTCCCCAAATTACGGCCATTGCTAACGTTGCAGCTGGGTTGAAAGGGCGTGTACCTGTAATCGCTGATGGTGGTATTCGTTTCTCTGGCGATGTGTGTAAGGCCTTAGCGGCTGGTGCATCCACGGTTATGTTAGGAGGCATGTTTGCAGGTACCGAAGAGTCTCCTGGTGAAATTGAGCTTTATCAAGGCCGTACTTATAAAAGCTATAGAGGTATGGGGTCTATTGGTGCAATGTCTCAAGCTCAAGGTTCGAGTGATAGATATTTTCAAGATATTAATCAAGGTGCCGATAAGCTTGTCCCAGAGGGGATTGAAGGTCGAGTTCCCTATAAAGGTTCTATTCAGAGTATCATTTTACAAATCTTGGGTGGATTGCGTTCTTGTATGGGCTATGTAGGTTCTAGCACCATTAGCGTACTTCATAAAAATGCTCAGTTTGTTCAGGTGACCAACGCTGGCATGCGTGAGTCGCATGTTCATGACGTTAGCATTACTAAACAAGCCCCTAACTACCAAATTGATGATTTATGAAAAATGTAAAACAAAAATCCATTATTATTTTAGATTTTGGTTCGCAGTACACGCAATTAATCGGTAGACGTGTGCGAGAAATGGGTGTTTATTGTGAAATTTATCCATTTAATACCTCACACGAAGCATTGCAAAAACTAGCCCCTTGCGGTTTGATTTTGTCTGGTGGGCCTTCAACGGTAACCGAACATAGTAATCCTCGTGCGCCTGAATGGGTCTTTCAAGCTGGAATTCCTATTCTTGGTATTTGTTATGGCATGCAAACGATGGCTGCTCAATTAGGGGGGCAGGTTGCCTCGTCGACGGTTCGTGAGTTTGGTTATGCTGAAGTAAGTTTACACGGGCAAAGCCCTTTGTTAACTGATATTGAAGACAGGTTAGCTCCCTCGGGCGAGTCTTTATTGGATGTTTGGATGAGTCATGGTGATAAAGTTACAGCGCTCCCTGCTGGGTTTACCACTGTTTGCAGCACTCAAAGCGCACCTATTGCTGGGATGGCTGATGAGATCCGCCAATGGTATGGATTGCAATTTCACCCAGAGGTAACGCATACACTGCAGGGGCTAAGAATTTTAAAGCGTTTTGTTGTCGATATTTGTCATGCTACCACCGAGTGGACGCCTGGGAATATTATAGAGCAATCTATCGAGCGTATTAGAAGCCAGGTTGGCAACCAAAACGTTTTACTTGGTCTTTCAGGTGGTGTTGACTCTTCCGTAGTAGCTGCATTGCTCCATCGCGCAATTGGTAAACAGCTTGTTTGTGTGTTTGTTGATACGGGATTATTACGTCTTAATGAAGGAGAGCAAGTATTAGCGATGTTTAAGCAACATATGGGTATTAATATCATCGCAGTGAATGCAGAACAACAATTTATGCAAGCATTGCATGGTGTGGAATGCCCTGAGCAAAAGCGAAAAATCATAGGACGTGTTTTTATTGAAGTGTTTGATGAGGAAGCAAAAAAATTGCCGGAGGTTGAATGGTTAGCGCAGGGAACTATTTATCCGGATGTGATTGAGTCTGCTGCTATAAACAATAATGGTACATCCGAAGTGATTAAATCTCATCACAATGTTGGTGGTTTACCAGAAACAATGAAATTGAAATTGCTTGAGCCTATACGAGAATTATTTAAAGATGAAGTTCGAAAAATTGGTCTTGAGCTTGGGCTGCCGTATGATATGGTTTACCGTCATCCGTTTCCAGGACCAGGTTTAGGCGTAAGAATTCTTGGCAACGTAGAGAAAAAATATGCTGATATTTTGCGGCAAGC
>CAZZGV010000168.1:2410-4405 GCA_964654255.1 uncultured Legionella sp.
TCATTTTGTGCGATACGTTGCTCATGCATCCTTATTTTGCGGCAAGCAGACGCTATTTTTATCGAAGAACTACATGCAGAAAACCTCTATCAAAAAGTTAGTCAAGCATTTGCTGTATTTTTACCTATTAAAACTGTAGGTGTGATGGGTGATGGACGGCGTTATGATTATGTCATTTGTTTACGTGCAGTAGAAACCATTGATTTTATGACTGCCCATTGGGCGCGATTGCCGTGGGACTTTTTAGCAAAGGTATCTAACCGAATTATTAATGAGGTAGCTGGTGTTTCAAGAGTGACCTATGACATATCTGGAAAGCCACCTGCGACGATTGAGTGGGAATGAGTGATTTACTTTGGATGCAGGAGGCGTTTAATCTTGCATTAACAGCCCATGAGCAAGGAGAAGTGCCTGTTGGGGCTATTCTTGTTGATGAAAATAATCAAGTTGTAGGTCGTGGTTGGAATCAAGTATTGCAAACCAATGATCCGACTGCTCATGCTGAAATTTTAGCACTTCGAGAAGCGGGAGCCTTGCTGAAAAATTATCGTCTGCAAAATACAACGCTTTATGTAACATTAGAGCCTTGTAGTATGTGCGCAGGGGCATTAGTGCATGCTCGTATTAACCGTTTGGTATTTGCTACACGTGATTTTAAAGCTGGTGCTGCAGGTTCTGCTTTTAATTTATTGCAGGGCAGTGTTCTCAATCATCAGATACAAATTGATGAAGGATTTTTGCAACACGAATGTGCTAGTCTTTTAACGGATTTTTTTAAAGCGCGGCGATAGTAATTTTTAGCTAGGTCTGAAGTGTTATTTTTCAATCGAAGAATGGTTAGTCATCTCCTCAATGAGTCTGCTGCGGAGTATTTTCTGTTCTTTCGGGTTCAATTTCCCGCCCTCTCGATTGCTAATATAAAACATATCCTCCACACGTTCTCCAGCCGTCGCTATTTTAGCGCTGTGTAAATGAATACCTTCCTTTAGAAATATCCGACTAATGCTTGCTAATAACCCAGATCTATCGCCTGTCACTAAAAATAAACAGGTATATTCATAATCTGGATCTTCGCTAAACGAAATTTGCGGGGTCAAGTTAAAATGGGCTTGTGTTCGTGACAGTCGATATTGTGTTACTGGCGGCAATCGATTTAAATCGGTCAAATGTTTAATAAGTGCTTGTTGAATCAGGTTCATGCGAGCTTGCTCAAAAAATACCTGATTATTTTCATTGAGAATAATATATGTGTCCAAATCAAAATTATTGCTTGTAGTTAAAATAGTTGCTTCTTGAATCGTTACATGATGTTTACTTAGCACGGTAGTTGTAATCGTAAAGCGATCGTCTCGGTGAGGCATGTATATAAAAACTTCAATGCCGCCTTGATTATGGTGGGGCATGATTAAAACTAAAGGCAATTGTTCACAAGAAAGAATAGCGTTGGTGTGGCTTGCTATAACTTCAGGTGACTCATGCAGGAAATAAGTTCCTTTAAAATTTGCCCACAAGGCATGAATAGCAGACGAGGGTATTCCTTGATTTACTAAAATATATAATGCTTGATCTCTTCGTGTAGTAATGAGACTGGTTTCATCCGTTAATGCCTTTTCGTGGAGCAGGGCTTGTTTTGCAGCAAAATACAACTCTTTAAGCAAGGAATCCTTCCAGGTATTCCAGAGTTTTGGATTCGTTGCACAAATATCTGCAACTGTCAGTAAGTATAGGTAATCTAAATAATGCTTATCAGGTAGGGCGTTACAAAAGATGGCGATTGTTTTAGGGTCGTAAATATCCTTACGTTGGGCAGTTTGAGACATGAGTAAATGATTTTCTACTAACCAAACCAGTAATTTTTTATCGGTTTTTTCTGGATCAACACCTGCCCAATTATGAGCAAGCTGCCAAACAGTTTGATAGTCCGGGTTATCGTCAAGATACATAGCAAATCAATTAGTGATAAAACAATAATCTCAATTGACGGATAATAACCGG
>CAZZGV010000169.1:0-4374 GCA_964654255.1 uncultured Legionella sp.
CTAATAATTTGGGTTTATCTATTGTTGCCGTCTTAATGCCCACAGTAAGTGTAGAGTCGTTGTGCCCTGAGAAATATCCAGAGCTGAATCATGTAGAAAATATCATTCAACTTTTAAATACGCATATTGTAGGACGGCAAGGTAAATATCTTATTCCTGTGAAATGTATTGCTGATTATGACGAAGCGAAAAGTAGTATTGATTTGCATATTTATAATCCATATTACGATTATCGTATGCATGAGCCCGCAATGAATACGCTAAATAAGGAAGAAATTTATAGATTAATTGAGCATTCACAACTAACTAAAAATGTTTATGACGCAAAAAAGGAATTTGAAAATCTGTCGATGGATCAAAGTAATCTTCTTGGACAGTTAAAATATTTACTTAGACATATGTATTATAACAGCACTAACGGTGTAGGTGATGAGGATATCTCTGGCCTTATGATCTCTCAACATATTTATAATTTTATGAGTTATTACGATGCGTTAGATGCTGGGCAAATTGCATCTGTCCCACGTGACGTGGGAGAAGAAATAAATGCAATTAAAAGTTATGTTTCTGATCAAACTCAAAATACAATGCTAGGCTCATGCCTGGTGACTAGATATCACGCACTTTTATCTGCCATGCAAAATCAAGAGGAAGGTTTGAGTGCTATTGGGATGTCAGAAGCTACCAAAATATCCGCGATTCAAGAGGCGAAGAGACGCCTTTTAGACGCAAAAAATATACTGACAAGAAGCGTTCAAGAAAATGAATACATAGCGGGTACTGATAAATTAAGTATTCCTATAGCGTTGATTATTGAGTCGGTGAGCGCTATCAGTTTTCGAACCTTCGATGATGTATATTTATTAAAACACTTATCAGCTAGTGAGATAGTAGTTTTTTTAACCGAAAATCAGGATAAACGAGAAGAAGTTATAAGAGCAATAAGAACATTTAGAAATTTACTTACTTTAGTAACAGAATTTTCATTAGAGCAGTTTGAACGTGTTCTAAGTAGCTTAGAGCCTTTACTGAGCGAGCATTTTCTTACTAGCGGCAACAGATATTTAGGTATTATAACAGCTTTAGATAAAGAGTGCCGAGCTCTCTTTTGGGAGCAATATAGAAAGCAATTATCAGCAAAAGTCAGTCCTCAAAATATATCTGATTTGTTTGCTATGCTTAATGAAACGCAGCAACATGAATTTTATGATGGGTTATTGGTAGAAATTCCGAAAGGCTCGGTTATACAAGATGCTGAAGGTCTTTTCACCGCAATACAAAATTTAAAACAAGAGTGGCGCCTTGGTATAATTCAAGCATATAAAAAAATTGTAGAACATAAAAATCAGAGTTATTTCTTTACTGCAGAAGAATTGCTTAGCATATACGGTCGCATAGAACATCAAATTAGTGAAATTTCTAGTAAAGGAATTAATTTTATCGAAGAAAGTGAGCAGTTACTTATGAGTCAGTATGTGCTTACTTTTATGCGTCCTGCTCCAATTACGCCGTATAAAAATTCATATGCTTTTTTTAAAGCTATGGTTATGCCTTTTATAGACGGTATCGGTGCATTGTGTGTTCTTTTTGTCTTTTTCCGCTTTTTGATTAAGGGCCTCATCAATTTGTTATTCTGCGATTTTTCACAGAGTATTCTTGATGCAAAACAGGCACTTATATATCTTCAGCTTGTTTTGTTACTGATGGTTCTGGCTGCTTTAATGCTCCCAGTGATTATGACGCGTGCTATTAGTACGGCTGTTGCTCCTGTCGTTAGGATGTTGAGTCGGTCTGATGATATGGTTATTGATGTTTTAGATAATCAAGGAACAAGCGTGTATATTCCGATATCATCTCAAAATGAAATGACCAGGGTGTAGCTAACATTTTTATTCTATTTGAAAAGCACGCACGCTTTTAAGATCTTGGTGAATATAGTAGATTACCCCTTAATTTATTTATTAATTTGTAGGTTAAAAATGCTAGATATAAGATTTATAACAGAAAATACAGACATCATTAGAGACAGTATTCAAAAAAGAGGCGTTAAAGCCGATGTAGACACGCTGTTAATGATAAATATTAAGCGTAAGGCCCTGATATCAAATTTGGAAAACCAACGTGCTGAGGCAAATCGAATTGCAAAGACGATTCCTACGTTACCTAATGCAGAGAAAGCAGAATTAGTAGAAAAAGGGCGCGCGCTTAATAAGCAAATTACATTGTTGGAAGACGAGTTAAGAGGGATTGAAGAGCGTTATAATGAATTAATGTTGAGCATCCCTAATTTACTGGCTGATGATACGCCAATGGGGGAAAGCGATGCGGAAAATGTGGTTTTAAGAACGCATTTATCACCACGAAAATTTGACTTTGTGCCTAAAGATCACGTTGAAATTGGAAAAGCATTAGATTTAATTGATTTTGAGAGTGGCACGAAGGTTACAGGTGCAAAATTTTATTTTTTAAAATATGAGGATGTGTTTCTTGAGCTGGCGTTAAAATTATTTGTTATGAAAATAGCGGCAAGTTTTGGTTACACGACGTTGATTACTCCAGATCTAGCGAAAAAATCTATACTGACAGGAACTGGATTTTCTCCAAGAGGCGAGGAATCCAATATTTACAATTTAGAAGAGTTAGATCTTAGCCTTATTGCTACCGCAGAAATCACTGTTGGTGGTATTCATGCTGATGAAATTCTCGATGAAGATAAATTACCTTTAAAATATGTTGCGGAAAGCCATTGTTTTAGACGAGAGGCAGGTTCTGGTGGGCAAGAAAGCAAGGGTTTGTATCGAGTTCATCAATTTTCAAAAATTGAGCTTTTTCAAATTACTGCGCCAGAACATGGTGAAGCTGCTTTAGAAGAGATTTTAAAAATAGAAGAGACTATCTATCAACAGTTAAAATTGCCGTACAGAGTTGTGCGTATTTGTGGTGGAGATTTAGGTGCTGCGGCATTTAAAAAATATGATATAGAAGTATGGATGCCTGGTAGAGATTCGGATGAAAAATATGGTGAAGTAACGTCCGCGTCGAACTGCACTGATTTTCAATCACGTCGATTGAATATTAGATATCGCGATAAAGAAAACAAAAAAATTTATCCTTATACACTAAACGGTACAGCAATCGCTTTGAGTCGAGTTTTAATGGCTATACTTGAAAATTACCAACAAAAAGATGGCAGTATTGAGATTCCTGATGTTCTGCGTGCATATATTGGCAAGGATAAAATAGAAAGAATTTAAATTAGCCTTAAATGGATAGTTAAAGGAGGAGTCGATGAATTATCTACATACGATGGTAAGGGTGTCTAATTTAGATAGTTCACTTGATTTTTATTGCGGCAAATTAGGATTAATTGAGGTAAATCGCTTAGAAAATGAAAAAGGGCGATTTACATTGATTTTTTTGTCCGCACCAGCAGATATAGCACAAGCAAAGAGCACTCAAGCCCCTTTGCTTGAGTTAACATACAACTGGGATCCTCAATTATATACTGAGGGGCGTAATTTCGGTCATCTTGCGTACAGCGTAAATAATATTTACGAAATTTGCCGACATTTACAAGATCAAGGCGTGGTGATTAACCGGCCTCCTCGTGATGGTTACATGGCCTTTATTCGTTCACCTGATAATATTTCTATAGAGTTATTACAAAAAGGTGAGCCATTACCTGTCAAAGAGCCTTGGGCTTCTGCGCCTAATATTGGCAAGTGGTAACAAATCCTGTTGTTGCGAACACACGCGCTTCCTTGGAGTCTAGCCCCGCTGCCTTTTCTTATGTGTTATCATGCGTGCTTTATAATTGGTTAGGTAGTAAACATGATTTCGTTAAGCAACGTTGGAATGGCCTTCGGTGATCGATTCTTATTTTGTGATGTTGATTTGATTCTTAATACAGGAAATCGTTATGCCTTAGTGGGCGCAAATGGAAGTGGAAAGTCAACGTTTTTTAAACTTATCACAGGCGAAGAGACACTTAGCTTTGGTGACGTTAGCATTCCTAAAGATGCCACCATAGGCTGGCTTAAGCAAGATCAGTTTCGTTATGAAGACACTCCAATTATAGACGTTGTTTTGCAAGGCAAGCCGGTCTTATGGGCCGCGCAACAAGAGCGTGATGAATTGTTACTTTCTGAAACATGGGATGATCAAACAGGCTTTCGTTTTGCGGAGCTTGAAGAAATTATAATGCATCAAGAGGGTTATCAGGCTCTTGGTGAAATGACCAGTATATTAGAAGGTCTTGGAATTCCGGCAAACTATCACACAAAGCCATTGAGCGCTTTATCTGGTGGTTATAAATTAAGGGTTTTGCTCGCACAAACGTTATTTCAACGTCCTTCGATTTTATTATTAGATGAA
>CAZZGV010000170.1:0-4351 GCA_964654255.1 uncultured Legionella sp.
TATGACTGCTCTGGAATTTTATAAGCGAAATTGGCAAGTAAATTGAACCTGTCTGATAGTTTATACATACCAACTGCTTAGACCAGAGGATCTAGTCTGGTGCGGCCTGGGTATGCAAATCCTATTTGTCCGTTAACAGGATTTGCGTAGTTGAACAGTTGTGCTTCATTATGTGTTGAAATAACAACCCCAGCACCTACGCCATAGATGAATTTTTCAATAGAGCCCCAGGTTTTATCTAATGTGAATGATAGTTTAGCAGGCGCAATATCTGCAGAAATTAAATCGTTAAAGCTGCGTCGAGTTTTTTTTGCGTACATGTCATAACGCGTGTTAAAGAGTAAAGAGTTCATATATAAGGATAAGCCAACATAGCCACCAAAGAAATCATTGGGTAAAATAGTTGAAGGGTTGTAGCTTTGACCATTGGGTGTTGTAGTGGTATATGATTGAGCGCCTTTCACATTTGTTTTATAAATCGCATGCATATAGTCTGCACCAGCTTCTATAAGAAGAAATTTGCCTGACTCACCCATCACTGCGTTGCCCATTGTGCCAGCCCCAACATAGAGTGGACAAAGAAAGGCAACTAGTGCGCTACTTATCACGGTTTGTTTTAGTTTTAACACGAAACTCCTCCATTAGTTAATCATTGTTTATTGTTTTTAATTTCAAGGTGTTTTTTCCGCGGAAAAACAGCTTATATAGAGTGGGAGTAAAATGCAAATGATTCATTAGGACAATTTTTATGACGTAGCCGGTGGTGTGTTTATAATGTTTAAAACAGCACTCAAGGCCTCTTGGTTATCTTTATAAATATTTTTTTCACCTACGTGCTCAATAAATTCACCTCGTTTTAATACATTGAGTACGGGTTTATGCACCTGTGTTAACCATAAATGGATATTAAGCTCATTTAACTGTTTGCAAAGATCACATAAGGTTTGTAGTCCGCTTGCGTCCAATTTGTTAATGCCGACACAATCCAGGATGATATAACGCAATTGTTTTTTGCTAGTAATGAGTTGTAGGATTTTCTCTTCAAAATAGGCGACGTTTGCAAAATAAAGTGAACCACCAAAACGTACGAAGCTAACTAGTTCGAGCGTTTTTTCTGTGCTTTCGTTATCGATTTCTTTAAAGGCGCCGTCGTTGTTCCATAGCAATTCATTAAAACGAGGTCGCATTGTTTCATATAAATAAACACCTAATGATAATAGCATGCCTAAAATAACAGCATGAGCTAACTGTGGGGCAAGAAATAATGTCAATAAAAAGGTGAGGCATGACACAAGGCCTTCATTTCGATTTATGCGCCATATATGTCGCATTTCTTTGAGGTCAATCAGTCCCAATACACCAACAATGATGACAGCGGCAAGTGTTGCATAGGGTAAATAATAAAATAGTGATGTAAACCATAGCAAAACGAGCATGACAACTAAACCAGCCACCACGGATGAAAAGCCAGTTTTGGCTCCCGCATTATAGTTAATGGCTGAGCGAGTAAATCCACCGGAAACAGGCATGGATTGGAAAAAACTGCCTACACATTTTGCTAATCCTTGACTAAAAAGCTCTTGATTAATATTCAAGCGTTGCCGACTTTTGGTGGCAATGCGTTTAGCAATGGTGATGGCTTCAGTAAATCCTACAAGGGCGATGACAAGTGCTGCCATAAATAATTGCGATACGGCATTCCAATCCCAAACAACAGGTTCAAAAGAAGGCAATCCTTGCGGGATTTTTCCAACGATTTCGCCCCCAGCATGTAGCGTTAATAGGCCATCTTGTGTCGATGAAATAATTTCTGTTTTCCCATAACCACAAAGCCAAGCTAGAGCGCTTGTCATAATTACGGCAATTAAAATATGGGGTAGGCGTGGCCAATATCGGCGTCCACCAAGAATGGTAATGAATGTTATGGTTGCCATTGCAACACTTGGCCAGTGGGTGTTAACCAACGCATCTTTGAGTATTTGCCAAATGGTTTGATAATAATGGGGAGCTGTTACAGCGCTTACACCAAGTAGACTACTCAATTGCATGCTAGCAATAATAACCGCAACTGCATTAATAAAGCCTAAAATAACAGGGTATGAGAGGAAATTAACGACCACACCAAAACGTAATACACTGAGCAGTAGTTGAATAAGGCCTGTCATTAGCGTGAGTAATACTAAATATTGTAATTGTTCACTTGTTCCACCGGCCGCCATTGGCATCAGTGCTACGGCTGTAAGTAAGGATGTGATTGGAACGGGGCCTGTCGATAAGAATCGAGACGAGCCAAATAATGCTGCAACAATGGGTGGTATAAATGCTGCGTATAATCCCACATAGACAGGTAGATTCGCTAGGTGTGCATATGCCATTGATTGTGGAATAAATAGCATGGCTACCGTGAGCCCTGCCATTAAATCCGCTTGTAAGATAGGCCAGTGTTTTAGTTCAGGTAACCATTCTAGGCAAGGCAATATTCGGTAGAGCGCAATACGCAAAGCATGCATACAAGTTCCTTAAGCAGGATTAATGGGTGGTAAGCTGTTGTCTTTGCTTTTTGTAGTGGGCTTTTTTCTAAGGTAGGTTATTAAACTTTGCCATAATGTTTCACCCTGCCATTGGCGATTCTTTTCTTGACTGTATAGTGCTTGTGATAACAGGGTCAATTGTTTTTTTAATGCGCTGTCGTGCACCAATTTAGCTAGATGCTGTAAATTTAGTGGCGCATTATTAGGCCATTGTAAAGCTGCCCATTCTAACAACAGGGTTTGGGCTTGCGCTGGGTAGTTATCGCGACATGCGTGTCGTAATTGTTTAAGTATCAGGCGTTTGCTCTTATGTTTTGTCGGTGTGGTTTTATGCTGCCACCATAATCCAAGCGTCACAAGCCACGCTAATGCAAAGCCGCCGGCGATCCACCACGCAAGATAATTGGATTTTTCTATCACTAGTTTATCTAGATGCTTGGTGGGTAAGACAGCGGGGAGTGTTGGTTGGGTAGGTGATGGTTGAATGTTACCTTTCGCAGTGATTTGAATGGTGCGAGCAGGTAATGACGCTGTTTCAACTTTGCCTGTTTCTGTGTTAAACCAGCGCACTTGCAATGCGGGTATGGTTATTTGCCCCGCTTTGTTAAGTAAGTAGGTGGTTTTAATATCAGCCCGGCCAATTAATTCTTGTTGTTTGGCTGTGTTGCGTAGCTCTGGTTTTTCAGGATAGCTGTTAAATTGAGAGGTGCTGTTAAATTCCAGTGTTGGCAATAATTGTGCTGGAACCCCTGCCGCTTGGAGTGTGACAGTACGGATCAATGTACTGCCTTGTGTCATTGTTGAACTTGTTTGATCATAAACTTCAGTGAGAGCAACTTGTTTAGCAGGCAGCCAATATTTTCCTTTATAGTTTGCTGGTATTGGTTTTACGGTTACCTCTGTTGTTGTCCCTTTAACATTCACTCGTCTAGGAACGGAGTCGAATACAAGCGCTCGAAATGACGGCGCAATAATTTTTAATGTACCGCTTTTTTGAGGAAATATGGCATAGTGTTGCTCCTCTACAGCATAATTGTGATCGTTCATTATTGTTTCAAAATGACGACTATCACCTAACGGTACCAATAGCGCGTCTTCAACACGCGGTGGTTGGTATTCTGCATCGAGTAAGCGTTGGCTGTTGTATAGTCGTACCGTGTAAATTAATTGTTGGTTGATGAATAATTCCCCTGAGCCGACTTGTGTTTTTAATGATATTTCTTCGGCTGGGGTTGAACTATCTTGTGGTGCGGATAGGGTGTCAGTGGCAATGGGATCGCCAGTGACTTTTATGCTGTTGGCTGTACTTTGTTGTTGACCAATCTGAAGCGCAGGGACTAATAATGTTCCGGTTTTTAGAGGGGATAACAGTATAATCCATTGGTTTACAGATTGTTTTTGTCCGTTTACAAAACTGTAAGCCATGCTTCGCTCTGTACCTACAATTGAGAAATTTTCTTGCAGAGGGGTTAGATCAGGTACGCTGTCAGGCCCTGGTGCATCTATGGTAATCATTAAACGGAAGGTATCACCTATTCGAATAACAGAAGGATCGATGCGAGTGTGTATTGCAGCACAGGTGGCTATGTGCCAACAACATAAAATAACAATTAAAAGATAACGCTTCATGTTAATCCCAACCATCTTGCCTGCGTAAATGATCTCGTAGAAATTTTTCTCGTAATAAACCACCTGGGTCATCAGGAATTAAACGTAACCATTGTTCCTTGGCTTGTTGTTGCTCATGTTTAGATCCTGCTTGGGCGTTTTGCTTATCCTGGTTTTGCTTATCCTGGTTTTGCTTATCTTGGTTTTGCTTA
>CAZZGV010000171.1:0-4338 GCA_964654255.1 uncultured Legionella sp.
TTTGGGTCCATGCTTGGTAGATTTTTCTAACTTTCCAATTTCTTTCAATATCGTTATCCATAATGGGTGGTATACCATAATAAAAATTATTTGTTGGCATCTTAATGCAGTGTATTACATTTTTCTAGGGCAATGATTTAGACGCTCTTTTCTTGGTGCAGGCCTCATCAATCATATTACCGCCCTTATCTTTTAAAGACGCAGGGCGCATGATATGCCATTGACCTATTACCTAATGGCTTTGCACTAACAACTCTTTGGCATGAGAACGCGTTTGGTCCGTAATCGTCAGTCCACCTAACATGCGTGCGATTTCATCTATTTTTTCAGGTTCAGTTAGTGGTGTTACGCGTGAAAATGTTTGTTCGTTATCACTTTCTTTTTCTACCATAAAATGATGATGAGCACAGGATGCTACTTGTGGTTGGTGCGTTACACAAAATACTTGTAAACGCTCACCTAATTTACGTAGCAATTGACCAACAAGAGCTGCGGTGGCACCACCAATGCCCACATCAACTTCGTCAAAAAGTAGCGTTGGAGTTGAGCCTCGTTGTGCTGTTATGACATGGATAGCTAATCCAATACGCGATAATTCTCCGCCAGAAACTACTTTGGCTAACGTATCAGCGGCCATTCCTGGATTGGTGCAAACGCTATATTCTACTTTATCTAAACCATGTGCCTGCATTTTATCTAGCGGCGTGATCTCTAGTTTGACGAATCCCTTCGGCATTCCTAGCTGGCGAATACTTAGGCTAATTTCATGTGCTAATTTTTCAGCATGTTTTTGTCGTGAAGCCCGTAATATTAAAGCAGCTTTTTGGTAGTCATCTAAACATTCATCATATTGTTTTTGAAGTTTTTGCTGTTCTTGCTCAGCGTTTTGTAACCGTTCAAATTCGTTTTGTAAATGAAGAGCATGTGCTGGTAATTGACTTGCTTCTACATGGTACTTTCGAGCCGCTTGATGAAGATTGCTGATACGCTCTTCAACGACGATTAAACGTTCGGGATCAAGTTGCATATGCTCAGAAAATTTGCAGATTTCATCAAGTGCTTCATCACATTGAATTAATGCGCTGTTAATAAGTTCTTGGGCATTTTTGATAGCCGGCTGTTCCGATGGAAGGGCGGTTAACAAGTGCAAAACCTGGTTTAGTCCCTGACAAATATTAGGTTGCTCATCGGCACTCAGTAACTGGGTAATTTGTTGAGCGCGCTCTATATATTCACGGGCATGGTGAAGAAGCTGATGTTCCTCATGAAGACGTTGCATTTCTCCTTCTTGCAACGCTAACTGTTCTAGCTCATCAATTTGAAACTGTAGTAAGGCTGCTTGATCATGCGTTGATTCGTGGTTTTGTAATTGTTGTAGGCGTTGTTTTATGTGTTGGCATTGTTGGTAGAGGCGACTTACATCGTCAAGCAACGCTTGGTGGTTGGCATACTGGTCTAATTGTTGGCGGTGAGTTGCGTGTTGTAATAATGTTTGGTGCTGATGTTGACCATGGATATCAACCAGCATTTCACTGAGCTCTTTGATTTTTTGCAGTGGAAAAGGCTGGCCATTGATATACGATTTAGAGCGCCCCTCGGCGTAGATCACGCGGCGTAAAAATACTTCATCATCATTATTCGTAATATCATGCTCAGTCAGCCAGCGGGCAGGTTGTGAGGGATTATCGATATGAAAGCAAGCGGTAATATCGCATTTGTCAGCACCTTTTCGAATCACGGCAGCATCACTTCGCTCACCTAACGCCAGCATTAACGCATCAATCATGATGGATTTTCCAGCACCTGTTTCACCGGTAAATGCCGTCATGCCTAACGAAAAATCCAGTTCAAGTTGCGAGACTATGGCAAAATTTTCAATGCGTAAGGAGGTAAGCATAACGATATCATCCCAGAGTTATTAAGATGCAGTATTAATTTTCCGATAATGCCGGTTTAAATCCCCAACCTAGTTTAATTCGTAATGTATCATAATAATGGTATTCACGAGGGTGCAATAGTCGTAAGTGCTGGCCATTTTTTTTAATGGTTACATGTTGGCCAGGTTTTACAATATGTGATTCATGGCCGTCGCAGCTGATGTGTAATGCGTTTTCGTTGTTTGGACTAATTCTTAAATCAACAACAGATTGGCCATCAATAACAAGAGGACGTGAGTTTAGGCTATGTGAAAACATAGGTACCAGAACCATGGCATTGAGTTGTGGATGCATGATAGGGCCACCTGCTGATAGAGCATATGCTGTAGAGCCAGTTGGTGTCGCTAAAATTAGGCCATCAGAACGGTAATGACTGACAAATTGTTGATTCACATACACTTCAAATTCGATGAGATGTGTTTCTTTTCCGCCACTTAATACAACATCATTTAATGCGTCACCTTGAAAATAAGTAGTTTTATCATCGTGAATATGTGTTTGTAACAGGAAGCGTTGCTCTTCGGTGTATTCGCCTGCTAACACAGCGGCTAATTGTGTTTCAATATCGTGCGGCGATATATCGGTTAGAAAGCCTAAACGGCCACGATTGATACCAACAACAGGAACGTTAACATGAATCGCCATACGAGCTGCTGATAATAAACTACCATCTCCACCTACCACAATAATTAAATCATGCGGCTCCCCCATGGATTTGCGAGCCAAAAGGGGCAGTGCTAGATCAAAACTATCAGCGGTATCGCAGTCAAGATAGGTGTTAATGTTTTGGTCTTGTAAGTAGGTAATCAGGCGTTGTAAGGTTTCATTGACGCCGTGATTTGCGCGGTGTTGCCGCGCATATAATATGACACGTTTAAATTTCTGCTTTGTCATGAAGCTATCCATATAAATGGCTTCCCGCTTGCGCGGGAATGGCTTTAATCCTCGCTATTTGCGGCCCTTGAAGTACGTTTTCGATCATGTTCCTTCAATTCTTTTTTACGCAAACGAATTGATTGTGGTGTTACTTCAACCAGTTCATCATCATCGATGAATTCTAATGCCTGTTCCAATGAAAGCTTAATCGCAGGCGTGAGTACGATGTTTTCATCCGTACCTGAAGCACGCATATTAGTTAATTGCTTTTCTTTGGTAACATTGACAACTAAATCGTTATCTCGAGCATGAATCCCAACAATCATCCCTTCATAACAGACCACTTGTGGATCAATGAATAAACGGCCGCGTTCTTGCAAGTTAAACAAAGCAAAACCGCGAGCAGTACCGTTACAATTTGCGATCAATACACCGCTGCTGCGTTTGCCAATGCGTCCACGGAATGCTGGGCCGTAATGATCGTAGACGTGATACATTAAACCTGTACCTGATGTACTAGAAAGGAATTCGGTGTGAAAACCAATTAGGCCTCGGGTAGGAACGATGTAGTCAAGACGCACGCGACCTTTACCATCCGGAACCATGTCTTGCATTTCACCACGACGCTCACCTAATTTTTCCATGATGCTACCTTGATGACTTTCTTCTATATCAACGGTAACGCGTTCGTAGGGTTCAAGTTGGTTCTCACCTTCTTGACGCATAATAACTTCAGGCTTAGAAATCGCTAACTCATAACCTTCGCGTCGCATGGTTTCGATTAAGATAGATAAATGCAATTCACCGCGACCTGATACCCTGAATTTATCAGGATCTTCAGTGTCTTCTACGCGCAAAGCCACGTTGTGTAACAATTCTGTTTGCAGCCGTTCTCTAATTTTACGGCTGGTAACGAATTTACCTTCTTGCCCTGCAAAAGGTGAGTCGTTAACTTGGAACGTCATACCAATGGTTGGCTCATCAACCATTAATGGCGGTAACGCTTCAACAACAGCAGGGTCGCAAATGGTGTCAGAGATATTAAGTAGATCAATACCTGTTATTGCAATAATATCACCAGCACGCGCTTCTGTTATTTCAACACGGTCCAGGCCTTTAAAGCCAAGTAATTGTAATAAACGGCCCGAGCGAATATTGCCATCTTTATCAATAATTTTAACCGGTGATTTAGCCGTGATATGACCACGACTTACACGGCCAATACCGATGGTGCCGACGTAAGATGAGTAGTCCAGCGAGCTGATTTGCATTTGGAACGGCCCTTCAGCATCGACATCAGGAGCACTTACACGATCCACGATGGTTTGTAACAAAGCGTCCATGTTGTCAGCTTCGTCATTTAATTCTAATTTAGCGTAGCCATTTAATGCAGACGCATAAACAATTGGAAAATCTAATTGCGTATCATTTGCGCCTAAATTGTCAAATAAATCAAATACTTGATCAACAACCCAATCAGGTCTTGCGCCTGGACGGTCAATTTTATTGATGACCACAATAGGAT
>CAZZGV010000172.1:0-4325 GCA_964654255.1 uncultured Legionella sp.
GCATCCGGTGGAATAAACAAATCAATGGGTAACTCTGTTAAAGGTTGGCCCGCAACAACCGCCAATATTGGTGGTGCCTCAGCCAAATCAACCATTATTAGTAATCCAACCCCATCACTTCTTTTACATCTCGTAGTGTTTTACTTGCTTCTTCTCTTGCTTGCTCACTTCCTTCTGCAACAATACGCTTCACAGAACCCAGATCTGATTGATAGTCTTTAATAGACGCTTGAATAGGCTGTAATTCTTGATTAATCGCCTCAATAACAGGGCGCTTGCAATCAACACAACCAATTCCAGCAGAGCGGCAACCCTCTTGAACCCAAGTTTTGGTTAACTCATCTGAGTATATTTTATGAAATTGCCATACCGGGCATTTTTCAGGTTCACCTGGATCGGTTCGTTTTACCCGCGCTGGATCAGTAGGCATGGTCAAAATTTTCTTTTCAACGTGCGCGGGCTCATCTCGTAAGGTAATCGTATTGCCATAAGATTTGGACATTTTTTGTCCATCAATGCCTGGCATTTTTGAATGCTCAGTTAACATTGCCTGCGGCTCAGTCAAAATAATTTTGCCAACTCCCTCTAAATACCCCAACAAACGTTCTTTATCACCCATGGATAAATTGTGTTGACTTGCAAGAAGTGCTCTAGCCGTATTAAGTGAATCATGACAGCCATCTTGTTGAAACTCTTTACGCAATTCCGTATACAGCTTTCCATTCTTTTTACCCATTTTTTTAATGGCTTCTATAGCCAATGACTCAAAATTGGGTTCACGGCCATATAAATAATTAAAGCGTCGATCAACTTCACGAATAAGCTCAATATGAGCCACTTGGTCTTCACCTACCGGGACAAAATCTTCATTATATAAAAGAACATCAGCACTTTGTAACAGCGGATAACCAAGAAAACCATACGTGGACAAATCTTTATCACGTAATTTTTCTTGCTGATCTTTATAGGTAGGCACACGCTCCAACCAACCGATTGGAGTTATCATTGAAAGCAACAAATGCAACTCAGCATGCTCCGGCACCCACGATTGCAGAAAAATCCTGGACAAACTTGGATTAAGACCACAAGCTAACCAATCAATGACCATATCCCAAATGAGCTTCTCAAGAATACCAGGCTCATCATAACGTGTTGTCAAACCATGCCAATCAGCAGCAAAAAAATAACAATCGTATTGGTGTTGTAATTTAAGCCAATTTTTCAGTACGCCATGGTAATGACCAAGATGAAGCCCACCACTAACACGCATACCTGAAACAACACGCTTATTGTCGCTAAACGATGACATTTAAAACCTCTAATTCTCTTATTTATAAATTGGCGCCGAAGATCCAACTATGATTATTTATATTTACCTAAAGGGCTCCGGGTCCCCTTTTCCCTCACGTAGTAACACGGGGTATTCGCCGGTCAAATCAACAACGGTTGTTGGTTGATGCCCACAATTTCCACCATCAATGACTAAATCAATTTGATTGCCAAGCAAATCTTTAATAGCGTCAGGCTCACCCATGGGTGCAGTAGCGCCAGGCAAAATTAACGTTGAGCTCATAATAGGTGCATCTAAACACTCTAAAAGTGACAGCGCAATTGTATTTTCAGGAACCCTTAATCCAAGCGTTTTACGTTTGGGGTGAAGCATTAAACGAGGAACTTCATTCGTAGCATTTAAAATAAAGGTGTAAGAACCAGGAGTAAATGCTTTTAATAATCGAAAAATAGTATTGCTCACTCGCGCATAGGTCGCTAATTGAGACAAATCATAACAAACCAGTGTCATGTTATGATTTTTACCTAATTGGCGTAATGATCGAATACGCTCCAATGCTGACTTATTACCTAACGCGCAACCCAAGGCATACCCCGAATCCGTTGGATAAACGATTAACCCACCATCTTCCACGATGGTAGCCGCTTGGCGCAACAAGCGTGCTTGAGGGTTATCTGGATGAATCGCAAAAAACTGCCCCATAGCGAATAGCGTCCTTTAGATATTCCATTGATGCCAAATTGGTGTACAGTTTACTGGCAATGGTCTCTGTTGTCCAAGACCAACGCGTGACTGCCTGTCACCATGATAATCTGACCCTGTTGAAGCCGAAAGTTCGAAGCGTAGACAAAGCCCAGCTAACTGATTAGAATCAGTTACTGTAATATCGCCTGAAACAACTTCAATACCAACACCACCTGCCGTTTTAAACTCGTCAATTAACTCATGCAGTTTTGAACGCGTCAATGCATACTTTAACGGATGAGCAATAACCGCCTGCCCACCTGCGCCAACAATCGCTCCTACCGCATCCTCAATGCTCGCCCAAGCAGTCGCAACATAAGCACTTTTTCCTCGGCCTAAAAAGCGTTTAAATGCACTTTTCATATCGCACACCTTGCCTTCATTAATTAACACTTGAGCAAAATGAGGACGAGCTACTCGCTCATGCCCCGCAATTTCACGAGCCTTTTGATATGCATCATGAATACCACTATCAGCCAAACACTCTGATATGTTAAGAGCCCGAGCAATGCGGCATTCATTTTGGCTAGCAATTAATAACGATAAGCCATCATCTGCTGGATTAACATTTAAACCAATAACGTGGATATCATATTTTTTCCAGCGTGCACTGAGTTCTATGCCATCGATAATCGTTACCCCACTACCGCGCGCAGCGTCACGTAAAGGCAAAAGTCCGGCGGTTGTATCATGATCAGTTAACGCCAAAACGCGGACGTTCAAATCCACCGCCTTAGCTAACAAGGCATCAGGGCTAAGCTCTCCATCTGAAAAATGGCTATGGCAATGAAGGTCAATCATAATGAACAAAAATAGCATACCTTGTAGGCCATGTCATCAATAGAGATAAATACGCAATCAAGAAAGAAGGCTATTAACTGCCTTTTATAATTAACGCACTGTTTTTTAAAAATTTTATACTTATACTCTATGAGACCTCTTGCTGTTTTGCTAAGATGTTTTGCGTAGTACATTGGTCTCTTTAATTTCTAATTCTCAAGGAAGGTTATCATGAAAAAAAGTTCATTGATTGTTGCTGCATTATTAACGACATTATCAGCCGCTGTAGTTGTTCCAGCTGCTTATGCTGATGATCAAGCCCCTACACAAACACAAAGTTCCGACGGCACTGATACATCTAGCAGCGCCAAACCAAGCACTGATGGTACTGATCAAAATGACACAAGCAGTGCTGGCACACAGAACGGTGATAAACCCACGGATGATGATAACTCTACTAACACAGAAGATAGCGGCACTGGCAGTGACAGTTAATTTAAACCCTATATCTTTCTTCGAAGATAATAGACTATATCAATTCACTAGTATGGCTTAGCTGTGCTAGTGAATCCTCTAGTCTAAAAATAAACTTTAGGGACGTTACCTATTTATGCTGACAAAAACACCTTAATTTTTCCTAAGTTAACACCTTGGCGAAAATCAAAAATGTTAGGCCAAACCGAATAAACACTCAGTACACAACAACAAATGATGACCAACAGAGATAAAAATATCCTTCATTACACATTACAAAAAAAACGCCGTCATATATTAACAGTTAATCGTTGGGGTCCCCCTGAAATATGGTATGATGCCCACTATAATCCAAAATTTATAAAAAAATTTAAGATGTCACTAAGTGATAATCCATTTTTGGCAAAAACTTGAGTAATGGATTGAAACAATGTTACATTTATTTTCGCCCCCAATTGCATCGTTACATGAACAGCGCGATAATGCGATAAATCAATATACATTACAAAATCCTGGTAATAATGTGTAACATATAGAAGAATTGTCTGAACTATCAATTGAGTTAAAAGCTCAAATTCAATGGATTCTTGGAGCATCGGAGTAATGAGTTACCATATTGATATTCAATATGCCTGTGAAGAAAACTTTCCTGTTACAGATGAAACACTGACCCAATGGGTAACTACTACATTGGCCATGCACTGTACTGCAGCTGAGTTAACGTTACGCTTTGTCGATATTACAGAAATTACTAATCTTAACCACTTGTATCGTAAAAAAAACAGCCCCACCAACGTGCTAGCCTTTCCAGCCACACATCCCGCAAATATAGAACTCGACATCCCCTTACTAGGTGATGTAATTGTTTGTCCAGCAGTACTTAAACAAGAAAGCAACGAATTAAATAAACCATTAATAGCGCACTGGTCCCATATTGTCATTCATGGCGTACTGCATTTATTAGGCTATGATCATATTGAACAAGATGATGCCATAAAAATGCAAACGCTTGAAATCAAGTTACTTGCACAATTTA
>CAZZGV010000173.1:0-4295 GCA_964654255.1 uncultured Legionella sp.
AAGCAGGCGCGCTACCAGACTGCGCTACACCCCGTGAACCCGTCCCAAGGACAGAGCACAAATGATACGCGCAGCTGGATTCGAGGTCAATAAGTAAAACTCATAAAATTTCAAATACTGCATTATATATAATTAAACCCCACTGAAATTGTAAAAAAAATGCAAAATATGATTAAAAATTCACGGAATAATTCTTATTTGTATACACTTAGTAACAAATGATTTTTATTTTTTGGAGTACCTCATCAT
Source organism: uncultured Legionella sp. (assembly GCA_964654255.1). Lineage (GTDB taxonomy): Bacteria > Pseudomonadota > Gammaproteobacteria > Legionellales > Legionellaceae > CAZYME01. The sequence goes on from CAZZGV010000173.1 coordinate 250, forward strand.
GCTAGATCAAGATTTCTATATAAAAAAACAAGAAAATTTGTTGGCTGCTTTTAAACTTGCTGATGAAATAAATAAACGAGCCATAGCAGAACAAATGTTTCATCTCCATAAGCTAAAAGAAAATCCATTTGAAGAATACAAGCAAGAAGTTATCAATTTGCCAGAACAGGACCTTAAATTTCACCCCAACCCTTTTAAAGATGGACTGTCCAAAAATACAGAAAAATCCCAAACATCGTTTACCATCACTACACCATTAGCTAATGAAAACAATATTGAAAAAGATGGACTAGTCACCTATTCGAATGGCAAAAAATTCGACCTCAACGCCTTATTCCAGCAACATCCTGGCTTAGCTAAAAAATTTGCTGAAGCAATAAACCATGGCAGAGAATTGTTAATTCGTGAAGACGCAAAAAAGAATGGAATGGTTGTTGAAAAGCAAATTATTGGAGATAAAGTTCAATTTAAACTAAAGGTTGATCCAAATTCTGAGCTAGATGATATCAACAAACATGTTCAGGTTATAGAAGATGACCTTGTGTCTATGAAAAAGAAAGATGAAACATTGACTACAAAACCAATGATGACTGCACTACCTGACTCGTCACCTAATGCGACCCAAGATATGAGAACTACCGTTACAAACAACCGCAGCGAAGGCACCAATCAAGGCAGTGAGAACCCAAATGATAACGATAACAAACATGGCTTGCTATAACCCACACTAATATAGTGTTAACTTAAATACCAATATAAATCTGTTCCCAATAAAAAAAAATTTTTGACGTTTTTCTGGGAACAGGATTAAAATTATATCACTACGTTAATGCGCGCTATCATTGAACAAACCATTGCTGCTCCGAAACACTTAAGCTAGGATGAACACCTGCTCTTTCAAAGATTACACCATGAAAATACAACTACTTCCTTTATTCGACAGCATGGATCATCTCCATAAAAATTTAGAAAATGTGATCCTTCCTGACAAGCGTTTTTTGAGTGATTTTACTCATACCCTTAATTTTCTTAAAAGTTACAATGGTAGTTTGGGCACATTCAATAGTTATCGTCGTGAAGCAGAGCGGCTTTTACAATGGTGCTGGCTTATTAAAAATATGTCATTAACAGAATTAAAACGGGATGACATTGAACACTTTGTGCGTTTTTGCCAAAGCCCTCCTCTAACATGGATAGCATTGAAAAAGGTTCCCCGATTTATTGAAAAAGATGGGAAACGCAGCCCAAATCCAAATTGGCGTCCTTTTGTAGTCACTGTTAGTAAATCGGAGCGCAAACGAGGAGATACTAAATCTCTTTCTCAATTTGCGATATCACAAGGTGCGATCCAAGAAATATTTGCTATTTTAAGTACTATGTTTAATTTTCTTATCGCAGAAGAATATTTAGTATCCAATCCTGTTGCATTAATTCGTCAAAAAAGTAAATTTATTCGTAAACGACAACAGAATGCACCGATTCGTCGCTTGAGTTTAGTGCAATGGGATGCTGTATTAAACGCGGCCGAAGCTTTGGCTAAAGCAAACCCTGAAAAACACGAACGTACACGATTTATGCTAAGTATGTTATATGGCATGTATTTACGTATATCTGAATTAGCAGCCAGTGAACGCTGGATCCCAACAATGAATGATTTTGCCAAAGACAGTAACGGCCATTGGTGGTTTACAACGGTAGGTAAAGGAAATAAAGAGCGCCAAATAGCCGTAAGCGAAGCAATGCTAGACAGTCTTGTTCGCTGGCGCCAATTTCTCGGCCTAACGCCCCTACCCTCTCCTGCCGACAATACACCATTAATTCCAAAAATACGCGGCACAGGGCCCATGAGTGATACAGCACCTATACGTCGTCTAATACAAGTGTGCTTTGACGATGCCGCAGCCCAATTACGCCGCAATCAACAAATTGAAGAAGCCGATAGTTTAGGAGCGGCGACCGTGCATTGGCTGAGACACACAGGTATTTCCGAAGACGTTAAAATTCGCCCACGCGAACATGTTCGTGATGATGCAGGCCATAGTTCAAGCGCAACGACAGATCGTTATATCGACGTTGAATTGCAAGCGCGCCATGAATCAGCGCAAAAGAAAACGATTGAACCTAGCACTACGAATTAAAGGTATAAATCAAAGCTGATAGGCCACAGCATGTTCAATAAATAGGGAAATTACACTAATCACCGCGCATACTAGCACTTATAACGTTCTATTTAAGACGAGGAAACGCTGGATAACGTCAACAAGATAGCCGCTATAACCCAAAGCACCAAACCTACCCAGTAAGTATGTGGTGTATGTTTACGGCTCCAGTTTCGAAAAGTTACTAATCTAAAAATCCAAATAGGTAAGCTTGCAACTAAAAATAAATACATGATTTTAGTCAGCGGTAATGAACCTTTTTCAAAGGGAACAAGTCTGTGGAGTTGATGGATAAACTGATGGAGCCAAGCTTGAATTCTTAACAATAACCAAAGCCCCCATTCTTCGTAAATTTCAATAAGCCAAGACGCGATAATTAATGGGATTAATAATTTAAAACCTGGAATAGAAAAAAATTTTTTAAACATGCGGCCAAATTCTTGCGCAAAAAAAGCAGCAATTGATGCACAGAATACTATGACAGCTATTGTAACCATCATGGTTTTTTAGCCTCCAATAGCTCCCAGCGCACATATAATTCAGCGAGCATTTTGTCATTTTCGGCTAGCTGTTGTTTAACATCACTAATTTTTTTAGCATCTTGTTGATAAAATGCAGGCTTCGCCATTTCCTCATGCAAAACTTCAATTTTTTTCTCTAATGATTCTATTTGATTAGGTAATTTTGAAAGTTCACGTTGTTCATTAAACGTAAGTTTAATGGTGTTATCCACCGTTTTAGTTCGAGCAGGTGCGGGTTGAGATGGGGCTGATTCACGTTGCTGTTTTTTGTAATTACGGTATTCATCGTACCCACCGACATATTCATTAAAACAACCATTCTCTTCATAAATTAAGACACTGGTGACAACCTGATTAATAAAAGCACGGTCATGGCTAATCAACAATAACGTACCAGGGTACTCAATCAACATGGTTTCCAATAGCTCCAACGTTTCAATATCTAAATCATTAGTGGGCTCATCCATAACTAATAAATTAACAGGCTTAGCAAATAATTTGGCAAGTAATAACCGATTTCGCTCACCACCCGACAATGATGACACCGGTTGGTTAAAACGTTCTGGGGCAAATAAAAAATCACGAAGATAACTTGCGACGTGTTTTTGTTTGCCATTGATAGTTACATAATCAGCACCATCGCCAACATTGGCCATCACCGTTTGTTGCTCATCGAGTTGACGACGTAATTGATCAAAATATGCAATCTCTAACGACGTACCACGACGAATATGACCAGAATCTGGGGCTAATTCACCAAGCAATAAACGCACTAATGTCGTTTTACCGCAGCCATTAGGGCCGATAATTCCGACCTTATCACCACGGGTTAACAAAAAAGAAAAATCACGTACTAATACTTTATTGCCTATTTTATAATTAACTTGCTCAGCTTCGACCACGACATTACCCGACCGCGCAACCTCTAACGCTACTGATTTTATTTTGCCGATTTGTAAACGACGTTTCTGATGCTCATCACGCATGGCTTTTAATGCACGAACCCTACCTTCATTCCGTGTTCGTCGGGCTTTAACCCCTGTGCGCAACCAAACCTCTTCTTCGCTTAAGCGTTTATCAAATAAATCCTGGTGTTTTTGTTCACTAAGACGCATCGCTTCACGCCGATCAAGATAGGTTTCATAACTACACTCATGAGAGTGTAGCTGTCCTCTGTCAATCTCAACGATACAAGTAGCAACACTGGCTAAAAATTCACGATCATGGGTGACGACCACCACACTACCAGAATAACTTTTCAAATAAGACTCTAACCATTCGATCGCACCAATATCCAAATGGTTAGTGGGTTCGTCTAATAATAATAAATCAGGGGTTGCAATAAGCGCCGCTGCTAATAAAGCAC
>CAZZGV010000174.1:0-4286 GCA_964654255.1 uncultured Legionella sp.
GGGTTAGATATACTATCTCGTGTAGCCACTCAATTAACCCCATAATTTAGTGTTAAAGGGCTTTCCGGTTATCATTGTTACGCTGTATCAATAGGTCGGTAGGGGGTTGGGCCTCTTACATAACTTATCCTACAGTTATTCAAGGATATGCCTTGGCAATAGCAACCAATAATAACCCTTATTTTTCATTTTTCCCGCAATAGACGTGGCTCGTTCCCCTGCTCCCCAGTAAACATCACCACGTACTATTCCTTTGATAGCACCACCTGTATCTTGAGCTATCATAAGGCGTTGAAATATTTTTTCTTTTTCACTTTTATGCCCAGGGCGTGTTGTACTCAACCAAACAGGGGCACCCAGGGGTACCCATTTCCGGTCGACAGCGAGTGAATAACCTGGTGTTAATGGAACGCCTTGCGCTCCTAAAGCGTCATTGCTTTTTAAGACTTCAAAAAAAACAAAGGATTTGTTTTGATTTAATACATTATCAAGTTGATCAGGATGTGCCTCTAAGTACTTGCGTATATGTTGCATTGAAGCGTTGTCCCGGGTCATTACACCTTTATCAATTAACACCTTTGCAATCGCGGTGTAAGGGGCGCCATTTTCGCCTGCATATCCAACTGCAAATTGTGAACCATCACGCAGTTTAATCATTCCAGAGCCTTGGATTTCCAAAAATGAGCGATCAATAGCACTATCTAACCACGCTATTACTGGCGTATAGTTTGCAATTGCGCCTTTATTAATTTCTTCACGAGTATAAAAAGGCAATAAATTATGATTATTTACTCGCCCAACGATTCTACGATTCTTCAATTTTGAATCAAACAGACCTAAATCAGCCTTTACTATTTTTTTTGGCAACCCGTAAAGAGGAACATTATAAACATTTGTTTTAGTTAAACTGCCGCGCAGAAAAGGCATATAATAACCCGTGAATAATCCCTTTACTGGTTTACCATCAACAAATTCAACAGGCACAAACCACGTTTGAAAAAAAGAACGCGTATCTTGATTTGAATGAACATTGACTTGCAATGAGGCCTTACAAGCAGGGAGCCAATCTTTTGCTTGTAAATTGACGTATTCACTTCCAACGGCTTTATAAGCATCATGCTTAAAAAATGCTTTGCAAGATGTTTGAAACGCAAGAAAGGATTTTTTAGTGTCGGACGTTTGCCAACCTGGGAGTTGCGAAAAATTCGTTTTTCTAAGGCTTAATTTATGCGCTTTAAACGTCCATAAAAAAAAGCTTATTAAAAACACTGCAACAATAAAAATAATAATACAAATTAATTGACATCTCATAACTGGTTAAATTTTACACCAAATGAAATTAAATGCAACTTTTATTGCCCCCAAATAATACAACGATGTTTATTTACCATCGGACTACCCTCTGGAACAGAAAATGCAGCTTGAAACTGTGGCATATTCGCCACAGTCCCATTTACACGATATTTTGCAGGCGGATGTGGATCAACTGTTATTAAATTACGCATCTGCTCAGGGCGAATATTAGCAGCCCAAACATGCGCCATGCCAATAAAAAACTGTTGATCAGGTGTGATGCCGTTAATAGTTGTTGCTGTTTTGTAGTCTTTCGAAGCATGAAACGCATGATAAGCTAATATAACACCACCTAAATCCGCAGCCGCTTCCCCCATTACTAATTTGCCTTGTACAGGAATGTCGCCCTCTATTTTATACCCTGAATATTGCGTCATAACACAATGTGTTAAGGCTTGAAATTTTTTCAAATCTTCAGGGGTCCACCAATTTTTAAGATTGCCATGCCCATCAAATTGAGCGCCTGTATCATCAAACCCGTGTGTTATTTCATGTCCGATGATAAAGCCTATTCCACCATAATTGACAGCAGCTGGTGCTTTTGGATCAAAAAATGGAGATTGTAATATACCTGCCGGGAGATTAATGTTATTCATTGAGGCGTCGTAATAAGCATTGATGGTTTGCGGTGTCATCGCCCACTCACTTTTATCAATAGGCTTACCGATCTTATCAAGGTCACGCTTGATCAAAAATGCATTTGCACGCTTTACATTTAAAGCATAAGCACCGCGGTCAATAATTAAAGTTGAGTAATCCCACCATTTGCTAGGATAACCAACACGTTCCGTCATCAAATCAAGTTTTTGTAACGCGGCTTTGCGCGTAGGAGGGGTCATCCACGACAACGTTTTTAAATCGTCACGCAAGACGTTGCGAATATTATTTAAAATGTCCACAACATCTTGTTTTGAACTAGGTGGGAAGTATTTTTCTACATACATTTTTCCAATAGCAAAGCCCAAAGCAGCATTTTCAGTACCCACTACCCTTTGCCAACGCGGTAATAGTTTTTTAGTTCCAGTTATTGCTGACCGCATTTGAAAATCTTGATCGACAAATGGTTGAGATAAATAAGGTGCATAACCACTTAATAAATGCCATTGAAGGTAAATTTTCCAATCATCCAACGATACGGTTTGTAACAGTTCACTCCATTGTTTAAAAAAAACAGGCATACCTAAATTAATTCGGTTTATATGCGGATACCCTATAGCTTTAAAATAATCAGTCCATGAAAAATTAGGGGTTGTTACGTTTAATTGGGTACTATTCATCATGTGATAGATTGCATGTGGATCACGTTGAGCAATTTGTGACATTGAGGCTTGGGCTAACGTTGTTTCAATGCGCATGACGACTTTCGCAGCGTTAGCAGCATTGCTGCTATTATCACCCAACAATTCAAACATCTTGATAATGTATTTGATATAAGCCACGCGAATTTGCTCAAATTTAGCATCTTTTTTTAAATAATAATCACGATCAGGCAGGCCTAGGCCACCCTGCATTGCCGCACCTATCATTTCTTCACTGTTCGTAAAATCCTGCATGCTCCCAAAATTAAAACCAACCTCCACTCCAATTGATTGTAAATATGTGATAACACTCTGCAGGTCATTTAAATTTTTTATTGAGTTAATACGATCAAGCTCTGGTTGTATGGGTTCGATACCTATCTTATTAATTAAAGCTTCGTTCATTCCACTGTAATAAAAATCACCTACTTTTTGCTCAATACTACCTGGCTTTGACGTTTTACTATCAGCTGCTTGAATCAGCATTTCATGAATGTTTTTTTCAACACGTTCGTTTAAAATACGAAACGTCCCCCAACTCGAGTACTGTGGTGGGATTGGATGCTGCTTTTGCCAATTTCCGTTTGCATAAGAATAAAAATCTTGACTAGGACTACTAGTTACATCAAGCCAATCAAGGTGCAGAGGATCATTTTCGGTTGCTTGTAATGTAGTGAATGCACAACAAAAGGTGAGTGTAACAAGCCCTGGTAATAAACGCATTTGACAGTACCTTGATTAACATGATGATTTTGACAATCAGAGTACTAGGGGGATGGTTATAAATCAACAATAAATAGTCCCCACATTTCTAGCTGCTATGATGCCTAATTCTTGAAGAGCATACAAAGCCAAAAAGAAAGAACTCATTTAATGCAATAACTCATTGTCTAACGCCCCTGCAGTTCCAAAAAAAGCAGGAGACGCTTAAGAAGCAACAAACGAAGGGCTAAGCTCACTATCTGGTGTTAACAGGCCATCAAGATTATCCGTATAGGTAGATATAATTTTACCCAAACGTCCCTCTCTAAGCGCATTTTTTTCATGAGTAGTGAAAGGCTCATGATTTTCTTGATTAAGATGAGCTACTAATTTGTTGGTCGCTTCTATTTTCACACTACGGCTTTTAGCATTGAAATAATCTGTGCCTAAAATACAATCTGAAATAAAGTAGATAAATGCTTCAATGCCAAGAAAGTTGTAATGGTAACTCCACTCACTCTCACGTTTAGCTTTGTAAGCAATTAGCTCATTACGCAGTTTATCTATGTCAATTTTCTGAACATTTTTTTGAGGCTGAAATAATGTATTGGGGTTTGTGGAAACGTAAGAAGGTAAGCTACCTGGCGTGCTATTGTGAACGACTACTGATGGTAGGCTTGTTTTTTCTTCAATCGCAGCAGCAGTTAATCCAATCACATCATTAATATCAGTGAATCGTTGATACAACCCTTTTATTATAACTTCAAAATAAGACGAACTTCCAAAACCCATTAATGTTGCTTTAGGACGGTGTCTTTTTGTAAATTCTTCTTGAATTTTACAAGCATCCCAACTAGGATTTGTTTTTAATGTATTAATATCTTCATTTAAATAGTTTTTAGCAACAGTAATATCAGATTTATTAAATTTACC
>CAZZGV010000175.1:0-4252 GCA_964654255.1 uncultured Legionella sp.
AAACTCTACGAGCATCCAGAAGTGGCAGATATTAATAATATTTGTGACATTTCTTCACAGACACAATACACCTCCGATGTATGCGAAAAAATTAAAGATAACAAGGTGATTTCATTGAAAATTGAGGTAAAACGCCTTAAAAATGACAAAGAATTAGATGAGGCATTGGAGGAAACATTTCCGGCAAGTGATGCTGTGGCAAAGTATTGATAACTCCTACCTGCCTTAACGTCGGTAAATTACGTTGTTATCACTCATCGGAAAGTAAAAGACGAACCAACCCCCTGAGAAACAAGAAGACTATTTTACTGCAAGGGGTTAGTCTGGTTTTAACGCTATTCTAATCCAATTTTTTTAGGTGGGCAGCGATAAGCGTTACCGAGATTGGTAACATTTGTTTGCTGTTGGCTACCACTCATATAACCACCATGGGAGCCAAAGCTGCCACTTGTTGAACCAGTCATACCTGCACGATTAGTAACTACTTGAATGTAATTTGCCCCTAATTTGCTTGCTTTATTTTTAATATCATTCATAGCGCCCTCTTCCAAATTGCGATTAGAAGTAAAGCCACCAGTAAAGAAATTACCCTGATTACCAACAACTTGCCCTAAGTATTTGCAACCTTGTGGTGCTTTATTTGGTGACGCAATAATGCGTGCCGCCTGTGGCTCAACTTGAATTGAGGCACAACTACTGACTAAGAGGACAGACGCTAGTACTGGAATAATTTTTTTCATGGCATTTCCTTTATTTGAATTTTTAAATACCTAATAAGCCATATTTATGTTAGTAGATGATCATTTTAAATTCAACCAGAAGTAAAGTCTTTCGCTCTTATGCAAACATGCGAGTTTATAAAAGCCGCTGCCAAGATGATTCATGGGGTTATGCAAGAGCTCTATTGAACATTGGTGCGGAAGGTTGGTTGAAGAAACAAAATTTGACCAACGATGATTAACTTTCTCAAAAATCAATCGTCATTGGCCATGATGCCAACGATTAGCAAGGGCTTAGAGTAGAGGTAGGTGGATAAATATCTGCTGCTTTCAATAATCCATAATATTTTTCAGGTAATTTACGAAGCAACTCCTGAAACTTCTGAATATCAAACGAAGCTGGTTTAAATAAAGTCATACTGGATTTTTCACGGCGCAAATCATTAAACGTTTGTTGAATTTTTTGAATGTTACTGCCTTCAAGTGCTTTAAAAAAAGCTCGTATTTGGGGTGTATTTTGAAAAATATCTTGTAATTGAGAAACGCTCAAAGTAGCAGATGAAGAATCAATCTCGTCGGAGCAATTGTTTCCGTTAAATATTTTTATAGCAATATCTCGATAATCTTTATACCAAATAGTTTGTTCTTTAAATGATGACACTTGGGATCGTGTAAATTTGTCAGGAGATGTTGTTCTTATTTTGTTACAAATAATTTCAAATTGCTGGGTTGAGAAAAATCCGACCAATACCTCTAAGTCAGAGACTGATTTAACTTGAGCAGCTATAGCTTCCGCAGTTAGGTTATATAGAGCATCAATTTCTTTGCTCGCACGATCTGTATAAAAAATATTGGATTCTGAACGCCATTTTCTGTTGGACACCGAGCCTAAAAATAACATCGTTTCAGGAGTCTTATACTGCATAGTGGTTGACACCAAACGATAGAGTAAGGCCAAGTCATAGATAGCATTTTCCCCTTTAAAAATAACTGCATTCTTATGATGTATTGGAGCAAACAAACGACTTAGTCGAGATCGAAGGTTGTTTCCTGCGTTCGATTCACCGTATTCATCATAAGGATCTGCTGTTGTTACTGCCTCTGAGGACTCAAATAAAACGTTAGCAGAGGGAGCAATAAAAATATCAAAATACATTTGACTTGCAGTTTCTCTTAATACTTGCATCGCAAATAAAATATCGCAACGAGCGATCATGCCATTGTAGCTACTTGTCTCTCCTTGCTCTATACAATTATGCATTACTGCTGCTGCAATAGTTTTAAGTGAAAAGAAGAAGGCATGTGCTTGTGCCACATTCAGTACCAGCGTATTTCCATACGTTATAGTTGTAATATCTATATTAGAAAATTTAAGTGTACTTAATAAGTTCGAAGCTAATGGCGTGATAAAATTATTAATTTGTATTGGACTTAAATTTTTAATTACTCTGGGTAAAGGACTTTCGGAGAAAACCTGATCGGAATTAAGAATTTTTACTACCTGATGAATGGAGTTTGTATCAAAAAAATAAGTCCATCTTGTTTTTAAAAAAATCGTCAGCTCTTCTTCTGTCGAAACAGAAGGAAAATCTTTTTGCCTGCTTTCCCAAATTAACCGATTTAAAACAATCGAGCAATAATTAACCAACAAACAGCTCTTAAAAAAATTCATCACCTCTTCAATTGGATACGTTGTTGGTGCTTCAGAAACAGGAGCTAGCTCATCTATTAGCGGACGATTTAATTTTTTATTAAGCCATACGATTAAATCACCAGATAAATAAAGACCGAGTTCTTTTAATGTGCTGTCTATATCCATTGATGATCTAACAATATTTGTAATCCTATCCTTGATTCCAAAAAATAATGTTCTTTGGTCATCCGCATAAAGATTAGAAAATACGCGCTTTATATCTTCGATATTATTTATGATTTTTAGAAAAAAAACCTTATCTAGCTTTACAATACCAATGAATAAATTTTTATTTGTCTCTGTGAGCATATTGAGCAATGCTTCTACTTTAGAGCTTAAACAAACATTCCCTGATGTGTTAAACGTTTGAAGGATAAGATGATACATGACATCTTGTGTCATAGGCTCAGTTGTCGTCAATATCATTTTTGCAAGATTTTCAATAGCAAGATCATTCAAGGGCAATGGACTATCACTTAAGGGAGGAAGAGGAGACGCCAGTATAGTTTTAAGTCTTTTATTATTAGTAAGCCTCTGAAAATCTTTTGTCGTTAAATAACCTTTTATCTCTTCTAGGTCACTAGAATTTTTAATCAGATTCTTTACTAAATGACTCTTAATGTTTAAAAAAAATATATGTTTTTGATCGTCACTAAGATATTGAAGAACAAAACAAAAATCTTTTAAGCTACTTAGTATTTGTGTCATTTTTTTAATTAGCACATGAGTAGCCATATATTTTTTTTCATCATGTAGTTTAAGATACTGTTGCTTAAAATCTTCTGAAGAATACTCCTCTGCACAATTTTGTAATAAAATTTTATTAGCACCATTTTTAATAACCCCATCACTAAATGCACTTGCTTGAGGGGTATTTAAACTAGCTAAGACATCCATAAAATCTTTGACAGAAACAGCTCGTTCCTTGAAAATTCTTAAAGATAATTTAGACATTAATAATGCTATATTTTCAGGTTTAGCAGACTTTAATAAATTAATTAATGTAAATAATTTCTGATCTTTTGGTAAAAACAGTTGATTAGCATTAGTAACCACAGCGAAAATATCATTAAGAACACCAGGATGATCAATAAATCCCGCTATATTACCTTCTGCCAAGAGTATAGACAGATCTTCTTCGCTACTAACTATGGATAAAAATGGTCGCTCTTTAGGCGGGAAATAGCTGGTTATTAGCTTCAAAGCGTTATTCAGTAAATCTTGCCCATGACTGACCATGTATGAAAGACCAACAGAAGTAAGCATACCCTCAAAGACATTAAAAAAGGTTTTAGTGAGATCCAACTCTCCTGTTTCAACTAAATGACCAACCTCTCCCAATGAAATACTTCCGTTTATTTCTCCGTACATGAAATCCTCGACAATTTAATTTTTAGATAACAATATCATTTTTCTTGATTGGTTATAATAAAAATTATCTGTGTTAATAATTTCTATTAACTAGCTCACCTTACGCAGCGGTTATTGATTAATTTATAAAAAGCCGTATCTTTTGTTGGTTGTTTTTAGAAGGACAAAAGAAAATGAAAACGGAGCTTTTAGATATTTATAGCGACTATCTAATCAGTCAAAACCACTATGCAACAGCCACTGGTTTAGCGGCCATGTTCGATGGTGAGATCGGTCATGATCAAGTGAGTCGTCATTTAAGAAACGGTGAATTTGGGTCAAAAGAGCTGTGGGGTTATGTAAAATCAGATGTTCGTCGACATGAACAAGAAACAGGCGGTGTTTTGTTATTAGCTGTACCAAAAATAAAGCCTTTATGTAAACGGTGAATTAACCCCACCTATGCAGGCAAAGTCAGGTCAGGTAAGCT
>CAZZGV010000176.1:0-4240 GCA_964654255.1 uncultured Legionella sp.
TTGTGCAGTAAATCGAATAATACGGGCTCACCGAGTCGATTAAAAAAAGTAAAGCAGGGCAAGTGCCGTGCACCTTGGTTTCGACCATAGACAGGCAGAAGAGCCGCGAGTTCAGAGGCATACATTAATCGGTCATAGCGTAAATATTGACGAGCAAACGCAGGCACAAAGTTAAACGGTAGCGCGTTCAAATAACTGTTTAGGGGGTGGAGGTCATAGTGCGAAGCAATCAATGGCATTTTGGCTTCATAGAATAAATCTTTTAATGCTTTCTCGATGGTCACGGCGTGTTCATCGGATTCTGCACGGTAGTAAACGGCTTGGTTCACCCAGAACAAGCGATTGCCCATGGCCAGTTCGTCACGCGCAGTCTTGATGTCGTCGCGAACTTGTTGCGGTTTGAGGCTTGTGCCGATAATCCATTTTTCAAGACGCATAAGATGCGCATCGAGTGCTTCGTCGTTGCTGAAGGTGACTTGAATAGTGTAGAGCGAACCTTCTGGGAGTTTGTCCAATAATGCATAACGATGTTTGGGATTCGCTTGTGGACGCTCACGAGATAGCAGACCAATATCGGGCGATTCCTTGAGGCCATCAACATACAATACCCGGTGTTTCAACCCATCAAATACGAAGCCTTTGTCATCACTTGAAGGCGGTGTGAAAAATATGTTTTGGTTTAAATTAAACCCGGCGGGTTTCTTGTCTTTGGGATAGGGAAATTGAGTTAACAATGTTTCGACTTGGCCATCAGTCATAGACGGGCAAGGATTAAACCAACGAACCCACCATTGGTAATAGTCTTTTCCAGTCAGGCGCTTGAGTTCTAATCCGGGTGATTTGAGTTTACTTTCAATCTGCGCCATGACGTCTACATGTTCGTCAAATGCTTGTTCTCGCGTGGTTTCAGTTTGTTGATATCGTCGATAAAACAGTACGCGCACACGTCGTCTTCGTCCGCGAAACGGTGCGTCGGTTTTTGGATCTAAAAACAATCCTTCAGGTCGGGTCATCTTGGTGAATAAATCATCGAGTCGTGTGAGGTAATCTTGTGTAAATGCACTTTCAGCAATTGCCGGTTCAATGTCTTGAGCAATATGATTCAGCACTGGTTTGAGCGAGTAATCATCGCTGACATACATTTGCATCGCCCATGGATCTTCTCGATGTAATGGCACTACCGTTGCAAAGGTGTCGCGAATTTTGCTAAACACTGCTTCCAAATGTTCGGGTGAAGCCGCTTCTGCCGGAATACTCGCCAATTCAAACCCTGATCCAATGCTTACGCCATCGGATAATAAAAACAGATTGTTTTGATCGCAAAAATCCACCACAGATAATTGATCAGGCAAAGATGGATTGTGGTCGGCATATCCTCTTTTGATCGCGTTCTCTTTAACGGCGTTTGGATTCATCGCGCCCAATATCCAATCGAATACTTGTTTCATGCGTTACTCCTAATAAAGCTCAGACGCCAGTGCAAACTGGTTTTGTTTGTAGAGAAAAAATCCCGTCGAGTAGCCAGGTTTGAGGAGCTGTTCATCACCGATTAACGCCACATGAGGAAAAACATAAATGGGGATCTGTGGGTTATCCAAGGGCTTGAACAGTTGGTTGACCTCATTGCTTGCGTCACGTGTATATCCTTCATAATTGACGTGTTTGGTCGGGAGCTTCACAGACCAAGGTTTTACCGGATCACCCATGCTTTGCTGGTAAATCTGGCTGACGGTTAAGCCGCCCTCTGGAATAGTGCCGGATGAAACCGTTGATGAAGCACAGGCCGTTAAAAACATTGCACTACTTAAGGCTAAAATCGTGTGTATGGTGTTGTGAGTTGCCATAATCTAATACTCTCCCGTTTTGTTCTTTATCAAGGTTGATGGTTTGGGTTAAATGAAACGACACTTGGTTGGGGTGTTGGCCAACACTGGCAGGTACAAACACCATGTCAAAACTGCCTTGGATGCGTTTTTCTATCCAATCAGCGGCTTTGACTGAGCCTTGTGCCATCGCACCGCCGAGAGCATATTTTCCAAATGATCCAGTGGGTGCTGTGGTTGATCCCTCGGGGCTGGACATTGTGGTGGTTTGCCATTGAGAGATTGCGGCGCCCACGCCTTGCACACCACCTGCGGCTACCATGGCGGTTAACACTCGTGGCGCATTGGTGAAATATTTGCCTTTGATACACGGGTTTCCGTAAGGCGTTGTGAGATAACCAAGACTGTCGTTGTTGACGAGTTCTGCCGTGCCATTCATTTGCTCTTTACCGACGGTGACAAAATGACCGTCATCAAAGACAAAGAGAGCAGATGTTGCATAAGCGCGAACGCAGCTGATGTTATCCAAGAAGGAACCGACACCAATCGCATAGCCATTGATTTTCATGCCTGAAATATTGGGAGGTAGTGGTATTCCATTGGCCGCCATTAAATCGCCACGACTAACAATAGCTGAGAATGGGAAGAGCGGTTGCATGAGCTTGCCTTCGCTAGGTACTTCGCCAATCAAGGCCGACAATAACGTCGTGTGCCCTAAATCAGAGCCTGCCGGGATGGTGTAGTAGGGAATGGTTTTTGTTTTCTCAGTGGTTGGCTTTGGTAATGCCACCGTAGGTTTGAGCTTAAGTCGCTCCCAATAGGCCAGTTCCGTGGCGTTGTTTTCCTGTTTCATTAAGAGCTTGTCAATGTCATGAATGCCGCTGTCTTGCTGTAAGTTTGGGTGGCTTTCCGAATCGCTTTGTCCGCGAGATTCTTTGAGCTGATTTAGTTCTTCTTTTAACGCACGAAGGTCGTTGGCCAGTTCAGCATTTTCTTCTGAACGAACAGGTACTTCTGTTTCAGGCCTTTGCTTTTCAAGATGCTCTAGCTTTTTCTCAGTTTCTTGCAGACGTGCCGCGACATCACGAATGTTGTCATTAAACTGACTGGCAATCGCTTCGTTGAGATTATTAGGATCACTTACGGGTAGCGTGGTTGGGGTTTTTCCGTGATTCATTAAGACCAATGCAACCACACCCACTACTGCGCCACTTAATACTTTCAATCCAGTGTTTTTTTTCATCGAACAAACTCCCGACTGGCTTGCATCGCTTCATTGAACGGTCGGTCTGAAACCAGAAACACAGTACTGGTATCTTCATTGCCTCGTCCTGAAAGCGTGTTGGTGGGGTAAAACGTAGCGGTCTGCCAGTTTCCGACGATGTGACGTGGATCTAAAATCACCTTTTGCTTGAGCTGATTTTTGAGTTCAACAACAGTCACGTAAAAATCTCCGCCATGCCATGAGGCTAGTGGATGTGCGCTGATGCTTGCGCCATGCACCAACTGAATATCACGTCTTGTTTGCATGGGCGTTCGACTCACGCCTTCAGGAATAACCAGTAAGCGGTCATGTGCATAGAGCGATTGAATCGCAAAACGCGTTAATGTAATGGCGTTGAGATCCAGATTATTTTTGGCGTCTTGCGGCGTTGGTTGCGCGGCATCTTCTTTTTCGAGTAAAACTTCTATTGGATCAGTGGCGTTGATTTTGTCATCGGCAGACAACGATAAAATAATCACTTCGCCCTGGGGCATCAGTTGAATCAGCAAGCGCTTATTGCTAAATGCTGCTTTGGCTTTGAGATACAGTGCATCCTGAACTTTAAGGACAGATATTTTGTCACCCGCTTCACTTTCAACGACTTGTACCGCCTGTGGAAAGCGCACCAATCGTTCTTGATTGAGCGATAGATTCAAATGAATCGGCGTTTTGTCCCATACGACGTGTTCGGTGTTAGCAGCAAGTATCTGTGTACTCATGAATGACAACATTAAAAACCATTTAAACCGTTTCATGTTTTTCCTCCTCTAAAGGGGTTGCGAGTAAGTCTTGCACCAGTTGTTCCGGTTCGGTGTAGCCATCCAAAGCCAATTGAAAGGGGTTTTGTAGTCGGGACATCGTGACTTTGACCACGCGTAAATGGTAGTCAACGACCTTATCGGCAATCACCATTTGGCTCGCATCTTTCAACCGTTGCGTAATACGCATTAAGACGTGAACTTCCCAAGTGTTATGGCCAATGGGTTGAACGTCGCCAGCACTCATAAATTGATAAAGGCTCGCCACCTGCATTCGATTGAAAAGTTGAGTGTCTTTATAGGCGGACAGGGTCTTTTCCATCAATTGCTGATGACGCGGTGTGAAGTAATAACGATAAGCGTTTAGGTTTTTTGAGAACTCACGGCTGCCTGAT
>CAZZGV010000177.1:0-4237 GCA_964654255.1 uncultured Legionella sp.
CCATAAACGCCCTGCGGACTCACTCGCGTTACGCGCAAGCCCAAGGCCTTTACTTCATCTTCTAACAAATACTCTAACCCTTTGGGGCAACTAACAAATAATGAAAAAATCATTCTAGACAGGACCTTAAATAACGAAACAGGGCTTTACTTGCGCCCAAATTTTGGTCGTTTTTTTGTTCATCGACCGCTTTTTTTATTAATTGCCGAAGCTTGGTCACATCCACTTGTGGATAGGATGAAACAAACTCGGTTAATGCATGCTTGCCTTCTTTAATTAGCCGCTCCCGCCACCGCTCCATTTGATGAAAATCAGCAGTTTTGGCATTGCCTTCAGCCAACATTAATTCATACCCGGCAAGAACAGCTTCGCTATCTGCGGAGCGCATGAGCTTGCCAATTAATTGCGCTTGACGCCTTACAGCACCATGGCTTTTTAATGACTTTGCATCAAGGATGGCTTGCTTTAAATTGTCCGGCAAAGGCAAGGTATTAAGTTTATCTAAACTTAACGCAACAAGCTCAACACCTATTTTTTGCAGCGCGTCAGCATCACGCTTTTTTTGTGATTTACTTTTAGGTTCGTCCATTAGCAATTATCAGTATGTCTGTTTGAGTTCTCTAATTGTACACTGTTAGAGAATCGTTTTGCGAATTAAACGATGAGACGGCTCGTGATCGCAGATATGTGCGGCCAATAGCAAAGAAATTATAAATTAAAATCCCAAGTAATAAGGTATGCAACCATGAAATGGTTAAGTGAGCAAAGATTGGCACGGTAATAAATACACCTAAACAACCAGCCAAACTTAAAATAAAGGTTTTTTTCAATGGAATTTTATCTTGCTGGAGAAAAACCATTGTGGTTAATGGCTGTTGTATCGCACCAGCGGTCATCATAATCGGAAACGCAATTAAGGGAGAGGCCCCTAATAGAAATAAAACGCCTTGCACCATAGCAAATAAACCAATACCAACGGAGGTTAGCGCGCCACATGCCGCCATCGCAACAAAACCAACGATCAATTTCCAAGAACGGAGCTCGATAAGATCCCCATCTAAAGGTAACCAATGAAATTGATGACAAAGCAATAAACCAATAATAAGCAGGAAACAGCCCATCATCGCTAGTCGAATAGCTTGTTTACTTAAACGACTAACAACTGCGCCACCAACAAGACCACCTAAAGCCGTGCCAGAAACTAAAGTAATGAGTGTTATTAGATCAACATCTACAACTTGCATAAAAAATAATGATTCTATTGTTCCAGGAATAACTTGAGCGCCATTATTAACAGCAGGTAATTCATCGTCATGAAACGTGCCTAATAATTTTGCCAAAGCCACATTAACAGCAAAACTACCCACACCTAATGTATCCGCAATAAACGCGATGATCCCGCTCACTATTAATTTGCAATACTCTAGCCTAGACAAGGAAACAGCAGGCTGCTGTTTCAATTTATAAACCATAGCTCCTGCGCAAAGCAAGCTTAGTAGTAATATAGCAAATGTAATCAAAACAATCGTCATGAGCATTCTCAAAAGCAACAGTAGAATTTAACAAAGGTTTATTAACAGAACCTTAACTAGTAACCATTAGACTTCTTTCGAAACTCTACTGCAGAGGCAAATTGCTTCGTCGATTCAGTGCTCGAATCCTCATGTACTAACATGTACACTGCGGTTCTCCGCTCCGAGTCTTCTCGCGCGTTGCTCTCTGCAGCAAATTTCGAAAGACGTCTATTTTATAAAAAATGAACTGAAATGATCGTCGCTGTCATTGCAAAATTTCACAATGACAGGATTTTTTAGCATGCATACTATACTGCTCTAACCAAACAAACGTTTGGCCAAATCTGCCACATGTTTACCCTGAAAACGAGCAATTTTAAGTTCAACAGGTAATGGTGTTCGACTACCATCCGCGCCTGCGATAGTACCTGCCCCATATGGCGAGCTACCGCGCATTTGACTAATATCTGTTAAGGCATTTTCAGAATAAGGCACACCAACCAAAATCATACCGTGATGGATTAATGTATTCCAAAACGATGTAATGGTTGTTTCATTACCACCACCAGTTCCTGTGGATACAAATACACTGCCAATTTTACAAATTAAGCCCCCGTTTACCCACAAGCCACCTGTTTGATCAAGAAAATTGCGCATTTGAGCAGCCATATTTCCAAACCGTGTTGGGGTACCGAAAATAATAGCATCGTAATCAGCCAATTCAGCGGGCGTTGCAATTTCAGCGGCTTGATTTAGTTTCACACCTGCTTTTTTTGCAACATCTTCAGGCATGGTTTCAGGCACGCGTTTTAGCGTCACAGAAACACCTGCTACCTCAGACGCTCCTTTTGCAACTTCTTGTGCCATGGTTTCTATATGACCATAACTTGAATAATAGAGTATTAAAACCTTTGCCACGAAGACTCTCCCAAATTTAAACGATACATGTATACTAAGGACGAATTTATCATAAAAAACACATTGATTTTCAGTGCATTGTACTTTCAAAGTCAAGCACTTCATGCCCTTCGTCCAACGGCCACTAAATTACTTGCTCACTACAACACGTTGAAATGCTAAACAAAAGAAAATTAAAAATGGTGCTCGCCATGGTAGAATAGCAAATATGATCTACCCCCTGAGAAATCTATGCCTAGATTTATAAATATCGTTATTACTATTATCGCCCTTTTTTTTGTAGCAAACGCCAATGCAGAAGCCGTCTTGCATGAAATGAATGGCCAAAAAATATCCTTTGCTGATTTACAAGGAAAATGGGTTTTAATTAACTATTGGGCCAGTTGGTGTCAACCTTGTATTGATGAGATTTCTGAACTAAACCAATTTTATGAAAAAAATAAAACGAATAATGTGGCATTATTTGCAGTCAATTACGACGCGCTGCCAATTGATATGCAGCAACAATTGATTGAACAATTTGATATACGCTACCCCTCATTAGAACTTGATCCAGCCCAAGCATTACGACTTGGAGATATCAGAGGAGTGCCAGTGACGTTTGTATTTAATCCACAAGGAAAATTAACGGATACATTGTACGGTGGACAAACAGCTAAAAGCCTTAAAGCAGCGTTAGCTTTAAATTCACCCTAAAATAAAATCTATTAAAAAATGAATAACGTTATATCAAAACCCGTTGCTTCTCATTTTGACTCATACGAATATGCAATTTCCATCCGCCTGTGTCAGTAATGCTCTCACTAAGCACCGCTCCCATTTCGTATAGGCGGGCGCGTAATTTAGCATCTTGTGCAGTAAGCTCAATTTCTTCATCAACAACCTTACCGTGCAATTGGGTCGCTATGGCATCACAGAGTGTATCAAGCCCTTCTCCTGTGACTGCTGACACAAAAACATTGTTAACATCCTCCAATTCCTCTGGTGTTGGCTTATCGATGTCTAGCATATCTATTTTATTAAAAACTTTTAATCGTTTTATATCATCCACCTCAAGCTCTTTTAATACTTTTTCAACCGCCACTTCAGATTCGCGCCAATGTGGATCAGATCTATCAATAACATGCAGCAACAAATCTGCTTCTCTGGTTTCTTCTAAGGTCGCATGAAATGCAGCAACAAGCTGATGAGGCAGATCGCGAATAAAGCCTACTGTATCAGCTAATATCACTGTCGATGAGCCAGGTAACTCTAATTTGCGCGTAGTGGGATCTAAGGTTGCAAATAATTTATCTGCTGCATATATCTTAGCACCAGTGAGTGCATTAAATAATGAAGATTTACCAGCATTGGTATATCCAACTAATGAAACGGTTCCAATGGAGGCTTTTTGCCTAGCACGTCGATTTTGATCTCGACTAAGCCGAACTTTTTCTAGCCTCTTATTAATTATTTTAATACGTTCTTTTAATAAACGACGATCGGTTTCTAACTGTGTTTCACCAGGACCTTTCAGACCAATGCCGCCTTTTTGACTTTCAAGATGGGTCCAACCGCGGATAAGACGGGTAGACAAATGCTGTAATTGTGCTAACTCAACCTGCAATTTTCCTTCAAAAGTCCGCGCACGTTGCGCAAAAATATCAAGAATTAACCCGCTTCTACCAACAACCCGGCACTCGAGCAACCGCTCTAAATTACGCTCTTGTGAAGGAGTCAGCTCATGATTTACCAACACTAATTCAGCATCATGTGCGACTACCTGCTCACGAATTTCCTCAGCTTTTCCAAGACCAACATAATAT
>CAZZGV010000178.1:0-4202 GCA_964654255.1 uncultured Legionella sp.
AGAAGCTGTTGGATTACGAGGAGCTGCGCAATTAATGCCCGCTGAGTTATCTGGGGGAATGGCAAGGCGTGTAGCATTAGCAAGAGCAATTGCACTTGATCCTGAATTGATGATGTATGATGAGCCTTTTACTGGGCAGGATCCTATTTCAATGGGTGTATTAGTGCGGTTAATTAAGCGTCTAAACCAATTATTACACACCACGACTATCATTGTTTCTCATGATGTTGAGGAAACATGTTCGATTGCTGATTATGTCTATTTAATCGGGGGTGGTCGGATCATTGGTGAGGGTACGCCAGCTGAGTTGGCGCAATCAGAGCAACCAGCAGTGCGGCAATTTATGTATGGAGAGGCGGACGGGGTGGTTCCTTTTCATTATCCAGCCCGTGCTTATTCAGAGGAGCTGCTAGATGCTTGAATTTATTACGCGGTTGGGACATAACAGTATAGGCAGCATGCAAACGTTAGGGCATTCTGGTCGATTTTTATTACGCGTTTTGATTCGAAAACCGGATATATTTCGACTTTGGCCTGCACTAGTTGCCCAGCTTTATTTTGTAGGCGTGTTATCTTGTCTTATTATTATTGTTTCCGGTTTATTTATAGGAATGGTTGTTGGTTTACAAGGCTACAATACACTCCAAAAATTTGGAGCCAGCAGCCAACTTGGACAATTACTAGCGTTGAGCGTATCACGTGAACTGGGTCCTGTTATCAGTGCGTTGTTATTTGCAGGTCGAGCGGGTTCCGCATTGACCGCTGAAATTGGCTTGATGAAAGCCACAGAACAATTATCTAGCATGGATATGATGGGGGTTGATCCGCTTGGTCGAATAATTTATCCACGCTTTTTAGCAGGCGTTATTGCGTTGCCGTTGTTATCGCTTATTTTTTCAGCTGTGGCGATATATGGTGGTTATTTTATCGGTGTGGAGTGGCTGGGTGTTGATGCGGGAAGTTTTTGGTCCAACATGCAGGCGTCGGTTAATTTTCACGCAGATGTTTTCAGTGGCATTATCAAAAGTATTGTTTTTGCATTTGTAGTGATATGGATAGCTGTGTTTCAAGGGTTCACATGTACCCCTACAGCAGAAGGTATTAGTCAGGCAACTACTCGGACGGTGGTGTATGCCTCGTTGGCAGTCTTGGGATTTGATTTTCTATTGACGGCAATGATGATTGGAGGTTGGTAATGAATAAGCATCGATATATTGATATAAGTGTGGGGCTGTTTATGTTGCTGGGCCTGTTAGCATTGCTTGCAATGGTTATGATGGTTAGTGGTGTCTCTGATTTGGTTGCAACCAAGGGGTATCAAGTGAGTGCTAATTTTACTGATATTGGCGGATTAAAGGTGCGTGCGCCAGTAACCGTAGCCGGTGTTAAAATCGGTGAGGTGACGCGTATTGAGCTGCAACCAAGCCAATTGAATGCAAAAGTTACAATGTTGTTACGTCGCAGTGAGCCTATTCCTTATGCCGATGCTTCAGCACGTATTTTAACCGAAGGGTTGTTGGGTTCAAATTATGTCAGTATTGTCCCAGGTTTTGAGGATGAACAAGATAAAAGTCATCCTTATTTGCGTGCTGGTGATGTTATTGCTAAAACGCAAGAGGCGGTTATTCTTGAGAATCTTATTGGTCAATTGTTATTTAACGTTAAAAAATAGTGTTGTTGCAATGCGTTGTGACAATACACAAAAAACAGGTGAATTATGCGCATAATAAAAACAGCTCTGCTTCTAATAGTAACGGTATTATCACAAGTAACGTGGGCGGAGACATCACCAGTTCCTATGTTAGAAAATAGTGCAACGCAAATTATTGCTACGCTAAAGACGAATAAATCTAGCTTGAAGCGAGATCATAAAATTATTTACCATGCCGTTGAGCGCTACTTATTACCAAACGTAGATGTTAATGGCATGTCGCGCTCCGTACTTGGGCGTGAGGCTTGGAATAAAGCATCTGCCGCTGAACGGCAAGAATTCACTAGCGTTTTTACCCAGCTTGTTATTCGAACATATGCTAGTCCTTTGGCGGAGTATACTGACGAAACGGTAAAATTTTTGCCATTGCGCGGCGATGCAAATGGGCATTTTGTGCGTGTCAATAGTGTGATTATTCGCTCCAGTGGTCAACGAATTCCTTTGAGTTATAGTTTGGTGTCTAAAAATAATGGTTGGAAGATTTACGACTTAAGTGTAGAAGGTGTGAGCCTATTACAAAGTTTTCGATCTCAATTTGGCCAAATATTACAGAATTCATCAATGCAGGACTTGATTTCACAAATGCGTAAGAACAGCAAAATTAAGGCAGCATAATGGCGATCGTGAATATATTTAAACCATCAAAGGCATTAACCTTTGATACGGTGCACTCTGATGGTCAAAGCTTGTTAAGGTTGTTGCGCGATAGTGAAACAACAGCAATACGCCTAGATTTGGGCGAGGTCGAGCATTGCGATAGTGCGGGACTTGCGTTGCTAATTGAAGCAAAAAGGCTATGTAAGCAATATGATAAAACGTTAACCATTGAAGGAATGCCCAAAGCTATTTCTGCTTTAGCAGAGTTTTGTGGCGTAGAAATGATGTTGGAGTAAGAGCTGTGATAAGTAATAATCAAATTGAACAACGCCTTTTGGAGGCAGATAGTGTAGAATATGTCCACGTTAAAGGTGACGGCTATCATTATCAGCTAACAATTGTTTCAGATGTATTTGTTGGCAAGACAAAAGTCGCTAGACAGCAGTGGGTTTACGCACAGCTTAAAGATTATATTACCACGGGTAGTCTTCATGCACTGAGTATGAAAACGTGGACAAAGAATGAATGGGAGAAACAAAATGGATAAATTAATCATCAATGGCGGCAAGCCCTTAAAAGGTGAAGTAGTAATTGCTGGTGCTAAAAATGCGGCATTACCTATCATGGCGGCTACGTTGTTGGCTCAAGATAATGTTACCATTTCTAATGTTCCTCATTTAAAAGATGTTACCACAATGATGGAGCTTCTTGGCCAGCTTGGTGCCCAGCTTGTCGTTGATGAAAAAATGAATGTTCAAGTGGATGCAAACCATGTGAATGAGCTGGTTGCTCCTTATGATTTAGTTAAAACCATGCGTGCTTCGATCTTAGTGTTAGGGCCTATGTTAGCGCGTTTTGGTCAGGCAGAAGTGTCTTTACCCGGTGGTTGTGCTATTGGAACACGTCCAGTTGATTTACATCTTAAAGCGCTTAAATCAATGGGTGCTGATATTACAGTTAAAAATGGCTATATTCATGCACAATGTAAGCATGGTCGTTTACAGGGAAAAACATTGGTATTTGATACAGTTACTGTAACAGGTACGGAAAATATTTTGATGGCAGCTGCTTTGGCAGATGGAAAAACAATTATTAAAAACGCAGCACGTGAGCCTGAAGTAGTTGATTTGGCTAATTTTTTGATTCAAATGGGCGCGAAAATCACAGGTGCAGGCACACATACGATTGAAGTGGATGGTGTTGAAGCATTAGGAGGCGGTTCTTATTCGGTTATGCCTGATCGGATCGAAGCTGGAACTTACCTTACTGCCGGCGCGATAACACGTGGGCAAATAACGGTAAAACATGTAAAACCCGATAACTTATTATCTATGCTATGTAAGTTTGAAGAAGCTGGTGCTGCGATAACGCTAGGTGAAGATTGGGTCAATTTGGATATGCATGGTTTACGCCCAGAAGCGGTGCATATTTCAACTGCTCCTTATCCTGGTTTTCCTACTGATATGCAAGCGCAATTTATGGCATTAAATACAGTTGCAGAAGGTACTGCTTCTATGGTGGAAACTATTTTTGAAAATCGTTTCATGCACGTGCAAGAATTACAGCGCATGGGCGCGCAAATTCGATTAAATGGCAATACTGCGATAGTGAGCGGTATTGATCATTTAACAGGTGCCCCAGTTATGGCAACTGATCTACGAGCCTCAGCGAGCCTTATTTTGGCAGGTCTTGCTGCTCACGGTGAAACCACAGTAGAGCGTATTTATCATGTGGATCGCGGATATGAGCGAATTGAAGAAAAATTAACACAGTTGGGCGCTGATATTAAACGGTGCTCCACACGATGATTGAGCGGGAGCAGCTCGGCATTTATTTGCATGACTATCTTGCTTGCGATAATTTTAGTGATTATGCCCCAAATGGCTTGCAGGTT
>CAZZGV010000179.1:0-2993 GCA_964654255.1 uncultured Legionella sp.
GAGGTTCTCTGCAATATATGAGCACGCTGTTAGGCTTGTTTAAAAATAACAATCACCCTAAACTTCATTAGCATACATCATCACACATCCAGACTAAAATGAATCATAAAATTTTTCAGTGGGCTGTCATTGGGGCAGGTCCTGCAGGTATTGCAGCAGTAGGTAAATTATTGGATGCAGGAATAGAACCAAAACAAATTTTATGGATGGATCCAACATTTAACGTCGGCGATTTAGGAACATTTTGGAAGAATGTCTCAAGTAATACCACTGTCAAATTATTCATCAATTTTTTAAATGAAGCCCGTTCTTTTCTATATGAGCAAGCACCTGACTTTCAATTAAATCATATACCACCAGAATCAACCTGTACCTTGCGTTATATTGCTGAGGCCCTGCAATGGGTATCCGATCATCTCAGTACAAAAGTTCACATAGAAAAAAATATGCTCAAGGATCTGTCACTATCTGATCGTGTTTGGACATTAAACACAGACTCACATCATTATGTAGCTAAAAACGTGATTCTAGCGACAGGCGCGGTCCCTATTGATCTGGAATATCCTAACGTAAGCACGATTCCATTTAATATTGCCATTGACCCAATGCGTTTAAAAGACACTGTAAATCCGAACAAAACATATGCTGTTTTTGGATCCTCACACTCAGCAATTGTGATCATTAACTATTTGGTTGATTTAGGTGTTAAAAAAATTGTTAATTTTTACCGCTCTCCCTGCCGTTATGCAGTCAATATGGGAGATTGGATTTTGTTTGACAATACAGGCTTAAAAGGCAACGCTGCTCAGTGGGCGCGGGAATATATTGATGGTACACTTCCCCCAAATTTAGTTCGCTATAAAAGCAACCCCACCTCTATTGGCAAATTTTTGCCCGAATGTGAGAAAGCTATCTATGCGGTGGGCTTTAAAAGACGGGATTCTGTCACTATTGGAGAGTATGAACATAAACACTATAATCCCCATGTTGGTATAATTGCGCCTGGATTATTTGGTTTAGGGATTGGTTATCCGGAAATAAAACCCGACCCATTTGGTAGCATAGAATCGCAAGTCGGACTATGGAAATTCATGGTGTATCTAAATAAAGTATTACCCGTTTGGTTTAAATATCATGTTTAGAGACAGTTAGCATTTAAAGGACACAACAATGACAAAACCCATTCATTTTGAAAAATCGATGGCTGAATTACAAGACATTGTCATGCAATTGGAAAAAGGTGAGCTACCACTAGAAGACTCTCTTAAACAATTCGAACAAGGCATAACTATTGCCCGTCAATGTCAAGATATTTTAAATCAAGCAGAACAAAAAATTGAAATGCTCTCCGCTGTAAAAGTGGCTCCTCATGATGATATTGCTGATGAATAATAAAACCATTAACAGCTTCCTATTACATCATGAAAGCGTTTTGAGTAATTTGATAGAAAACGCTGAAATTCCAGCACCTCGTATTAAAGAAGCAATAGTTTATACTTTATTTCCAAGTGGAAAACGATTGCGCCCTATCTTAGTATATTTGTGTGGGACAATACTCGATATAAACCAACATAGCTTAGATATCATTGCAGCTAGTGTTGAAATCACACATTGTTATTCACTCGTTCATGACGACCTACCAGCCATGGACAATGATGACCTCCGCCGCGGAAAACCAAGTTGTCACCGGGCATTTGATGAGGCTACTGCCATTTTAGTTGGGGATGGCATGCAAGCTTTAGCGATCGATATGTTATTAAGCCACCTGCCACATTCACTCAATATGAAACAAATTGTTGATGTCACCCATGAGCTAGTTAAAGCAAGTGGCACTGCCGGGATGGTCAGTGGCCAAAGCTTAGATCTCTCTGAATTGGCAAATCCAGCAATTAGCGAAGAACAATTGCGTGAAATACATCTGCTCAAAACTGGCAAGCTGATTTTAGCCTGTATCAACATGGTAATAGCCGCAGGCTCGCCAACGTCACAAACAGCAAACGCACTGCGCCAATTTGCAATGCATTTAGGGCTTGTCTTTCAAATGCAAGATGACTACTTGGATAAATTTGGCAACGGCGAATTACTTGGCAAAGGCCGAGCATCAGATACCGCCAATCATAAAACAACGTTTGCTACGCTTTATAATCAAAAAGAATTGTCCCAATTAATAGCTCAATATTATCAACACGCAAAAGAAAGCTTAGCCCCTGTAAGGCCGCGAGCAGATGATTTATGCTATTTCCTAGACTATTTACATCAAAGAACGCAACTCATTTAATAGCAAGAAAAAATAACAATCACCATTTTAATGAACGGCGGGCAACCGGATTTAATCAAACGCCAGAGCCCACCTTACACGGCGTTTAAACGATAGAAATCCTTGTGTCGGGCACGTCATCATTCTCAATTAGTTGAGGATTAACCACGGCGGAAGAGCGACTAAACACTGAGTAAAGAGGGTTGAATTGTAATTGTTTATTATCAAAGCCAACACAAACCTCTTTATCATTTATCGATTGTAACGTACAAACTATATTTGATTTTTTCAACCGTTCAAGATGCACTATAACATGTTCAATAAGCTCAGGACTCGCCTCGTTTTCAATGGTTTTAAACAATACATCAATAATAGATACTGACGTCAAAATAGCCTTGGCACTATCTGACATAGGACTTAATGGTTTAAAAACACTATGATGGTGAGGATTAAAATAAGCCAGTACTGTAGCTCCTCGCTTTATAGCAGCATATGCGGATTTTTTTATAGCCTCTTTTTCACTGAAACGATGAAATAGATTAAATAAAGAAAACGAATAGGATTTTAAGTTCGCTCTTTCTGATATTCTCTCTAGCACCGTTGTCATTAACATTCGCATAGGCTCCAAAGGTACTACACCAGCTGAGCTAGAAACATGAATCCCGCTAGTATAGTTAGTTATCGTATCTGCAATACTCCGCTCATTCATATCGCGCATAATCTGCAAATGAGGTGT
>CAZZGV010000179.1:3003-4200 GCA_964654255.1 uncultured Legionella sp.
GCGACGTCAGCTCAACATGCCGCTCAATGTTCCTTGCCAAAATAAAAAAAGGCAAATACATATCAGCTGTAGCATTTGGTGATAATGGAGGAACCACTTCAGGAATATACTGTTTTGGTGTAGCAATTGAGGGTTGTGGCGGATGGGTTGGATTTGCTGTAGCAAAAACTGCCATAATAAACTGCAATCTATTATCAAATATTGATATATTATCTGCGGCTATCAAGGATGCCAGCAGCCATCTATTTAATGTATTTTGTAAAAAAGTCACCGTAGAAAACATATTTATCTTCTCACCAGGCAACATTTTCGCATTCAATGTATCTAACTTTGATCCATCCTGCATTTTTGCATGAGCAAAAAGCTCAGCCAAAATACTTAAAAATTCACAAACATTTTCATCCGTACAAGGTTGAGATAATAAATCAAAATGCAACGAAAGTGATTCAACTATTTTTTGCAGCGATTCATTTGCAGGATAGGAAGGTAAATTTATGTTATCACTTATCCGTATTGTATTTTTTCTATTTTGACAAGCAGCCTCTTTCAAAGCAGTTACATCAAGTTCATAGTCTTGGAAAACTTTTGTAAGCATAAAATCTTGAATAGGACGATTATCAACAACAAGCTTAATCACTCGACTTTCCAACAAATAACGCCCCATAGTATCTAAAGACACGATTGCTTGTATCATAGACTTAACAGCGCTCCTATGGCCCGTCAATTGCGAAAACATGTACATGGTGTAGTAAAAACCAAGATCAATGGTTTCAAGCTCCTCTATCTTAGCCACGCACGCTTTATAAGCAGCAGTTGAAGAATCAAACGCTTCTCTCTCAAGCTGCTGTTTCAGACTTAATATCGATTGCATTTGAATTTTATGGTATTTTTTTTGCTGCTGAATAAGAACTCCTACTGCATAGCTCTCCAAATTTGCCTTGACACTCTTCAATTTTAAAGCATTTTCTATTGTTTTAATTTCATCAAGCATCGTTTTAATTTTAGGCATTTTAAACCTCCAGCCAGCCTGTTTATTAGCCATCAATTAAAGATTATCGCGTTTTAATCACAATGTCAGTTAATTTTCGCTCAAATTATCAGCAATGTCGCAAATAATTGAAACAGATGACTCCAAAAATAGCTTTTCATATGAGGTATACTTTATATATCTAAAATAATTTGCTAAGGTTTATCATC
>CAZZGV010000180.1:0-4138 GCA_964654255.1 uncultured Legionella sp.
GGGAGATGAAGCTGTAGCAAAGGTTAGTTTATTTCCGCATTGATACCGTTGCTTTTTCTGCTGGATTAATCTAAGCAACGTCTTTAAAATTTATTAATTAGGTGGTTTCTATAAATGCTTATCATCACATAAATCGTACCGATAGTGTTTTCTATGTTGCTTTTTATAAAGATTTATAGTTTCCGAAAAAATTTGTCGCTGAGTAAGTATCTACTGGATATTGCGGCCGAAGGTCCGCGGCACGTCGGTGCTCGTGACCAATTGCCAACATATCTTAATATTTTTATAATTGACGTCACCACATAGCTTGTTAAGAATAGATGGCTTTAGATATTTTATCATTGCAGTAGGCTTCAAAAGAGGGTTATTGCATAAAAATGGCAGGGATGCTTACGTGTATCAATTTTTTTTCCCGCTTAGTTTATTTTTAAGTGCTAGTCTGTTATTTGTTATTCAGCCTATGGTCGCAAAAGTACTTTTGCCTGTATATGGTGGTACACCTGCGGTATGGACAGTTTGCATGTTGTTCTTTCAAATATTATTGCTCATTTCTTATGCATATGTGTGGGGGTTGAGTAAACTGAAGGGACGCTATACCTGGCGCGTGATTCACTTATGTGTCTGCCTTCTGAGTCTTAGTGTTCTGCCTTTAGCTTTTTTACCTACAGTGGGTACTGGTGCTCCTGAACTATCAATTCTTACCAATTTATTAATACAGCTTGGCTTGCCTTTATTGGTTGTTGGTGCCTCGGCACCCCTCTTGCAATATGCGTTCAGTCAGACAACAGGTAAACGAGCGGCTGACCCTTATTTCCTCTATGTTGCTAGTAATATAGGTAGCTTGTTAGCATTAATTAGTTATCCTTGGTTGGTCGAGCGTTATAGAGGCATCCAACAGCAATTTTATGATTGGAATATCATTTATTTGGTGTATGTACTATTTTTAGTATGTTTGTTGTTTATGGTTCGTTATCAATCTTGCTCTCAATTTACTGATAATACAAAAAAAGTAGTGTTGGAACGTTGCTTTTTATGGGTTTTTCTAAGTTTTGTTCCATGTAGTTTAATGTTGGGTGTTACATTTTATATTTCGACTGATGTTGCTGCTACGCCTTTATTCTGGGTTTTGCCTTTAGCGTTATATTTGTTATCTTTTGTGATAACGTTTGCGAGTAAACCTATTGTTTCTCACGCGTGGGTCGTTCGTAATGCCTTGTTTGTTTTACTGTTTCCCATCCTTGGTTTTATAGTTGGTGCTCATTCCATGTCGATGGTGCAACTGGTTATTGCTAATGTACTTGGTTTTTTTATGCTGGCTTTACTATGTCATGGTCAATTAATACAGACTCGACCAGATGCACATCAGCTTACTACGTTTTATTTTTGTTTGGCGTTAGGTGGTGTGTTAGCGGGTATATTTAATGGATTGGTAGCACCAAGGTTATTTTCGCATGCTTACGAATATCCATTGGTTTTGTTGTTAGGGTTGCTTTGTATCCCATTCAAAAATAGTCATAGACAACCAGAATGGCTTATTCCTAGTTTTGTTTTCGTCATACTATTGTTTAATTATTTTTTTTCAGGGCAATGGTTGAATGATCATCATGTGGCTGAAATCTTAGCTTTAATACTGATTATGGTTTTCAGCAGAAGCCGGTACAGCTTATTTTCCGCATATGAGCCCGAAGCGGATGACGATGTTGTTTGTTTTTATTTTCATGCCTTGGTCTAAATCCACACAAATTCTTAGTCAACAGCGTAATTTTTATGGAATAAAGCAGGTTTTTTCAAAACAAGGAACGCATGTTTTGATGAGTCAGAGCACACTACATGGGTTTCAAGTCCAATTAGATAAAAAGCCTACCGATGGCGCAAGAGGCTACTATGGTTCAGTTTTCCCGGTCGTACAGCAGCTGGAAGCATTGTATGAGCCATTGCATGTTATGATCCTTGGATTAGGAACTGGCGTTATGGCGTGCCAATTTCGGCAGCAAGACAAGCTTGCTATTGTTGAAATTGATGATCAAGTTATAGATATTGCTACTAATCCTAAGTTGTTCACCTATTTGCGCGATTGTCCACCTCATATTCAGTTGATTAAAGATGACGGACGATTGGCTGTTGCTAAGGCGCGTGATGCATCTTATGACTTGTTAGTGATGGATGCGTTTAATTCAGATGCTATTCCTATTCATTTACTGACGTTGGAGGCATTTGCTCTTTATAAGCAAAAACTGACGCCAGAAGGGGTGATTTTAGTCAATATTACCAATCGCCATCTTGGGGTTCTCCCAGTGTTAACGGCTGCTGGTAGAGAGTTAGACATGATTGTTTTGCATAAACTGCAAGCTGGCAATAACAGTTTAGGTCAATTTCCATCAGAATGGGCTTTGCTTACAACGAATGAGCATTTGGCTGGTTCGTTGTTAAGTAGGGAGGGCTGGCGTTTTGTGGCTGATGCAAAAACCCAGTTGTGGACTAATGATTATTCTAATCTTTTGCCTTTGTTAAAATGGTAGGGCATATCGGGGCTTGCTTATTTGAGATTTAGCAAGCGCCATTTTACGGCTTAATAATTCGTTAATTTTGGTGATTTATAATCATGATGTATTAATAAGTACATGGTCATTGATAAAAGAACCCTGCAAAACGAGCGTTAGAGGCAACGATAGATTACCTAAATGGTAATGATAGTGCGCTATCATTATATGATTTGAATGATCTTGAGGTGGGATTTTTTAATACGCCTGTTCGTTATACCGATGAAGTTTTTGATTTAGAAGAACATGTTCAACGATTGTTAAATGTGTTGGGCGTGCCTATTAAAATGCAGGAAAAATATCTTAAGTCTAATGCTACTGTGGTTGGCCTTTTAAACATACTGTCTGATCGTGCTAAAAAAAACAGCTTACCAGGCAATACAAAACTAAATGAATTTATAAAAAAAGTAGAAAATTTTCAACTCATCAATACACTACAATTTTTTGAAAAACATCTTAATGCTAATAATAACAAGCAAGATTTGCTTGATTACATGACATCATATGATAAAAAAATGGCTAAGGTTAACAAAGATTTTTACACAACGACTGTTAACTCTGATCCACAGGTACTTCAGGCTGTTGAAAATGTCTTAAGGAGTTTGGGTGTAGATCAGCAAAAATGGGGGCGTTATACCGGCTCGTCTTTGACAATATACGCGATGTTGAAAGAAGTAGCCGAGCATACTGCTCCAGAGAATAAAGAAAAATTAATCCAGCTCAAGACGCTTGTTAAAGCGATAAAAACTAAATCTAAACTAAGTTGGCAGAAGGCAGTGTTGTATGGTTTAGCGGTGATATTACCTATTGTTGCATCCATTCCATTTGGGGGCGGTGGAGCTATAGAGCAGATCGTAACAGCCTCATTATTTGCGCCAGTCTTTGGTTTGAGTACAACACTTGGCATGGGCGCATACTCCTTGTATAAAACAATGTTTGATAAGAGCATCCCTTTGTTGGATAAGCTTCGAGATAATTTTTTGGTTATCGCCAGTAGCGGCTTAAAAATTGCGGCATATGGTTTAGTGATAGCCACAGCCGCTACCGGACTGCCTATTGTTGGAGTTTTAACAGTGACGGCTGCGGCTATCGGTATTTTGCGGGAAGGGTTTAAATTGCTGCAAATGAACATTAAAAATAAAGCTGAACGTGTTGGAGCAGATGCAGACAATTTAATAACGAATCAGCAAAACGCACGTTTTGACGCTGATGTTGAAAAAAAGAAAAACTCTTTAAAGATTAACATAGGTGCTGCTATCGTCTTAACAGGTATTGCTGCTGTATCGTGTTTTGTGCCAGGTGGGGCTGTTGTTGTTGGCTCAGCATTTCTTGCTACGGTGTTAACACACATCGTTCAATTAAAAATTAATAAATATATGGAAAAATTGAGCGTTAAAACGTTGCATGCAACGTTTGATGATTTAGAGGCAGCGGATAGAGGTAAGGTTCTACTTAAAGAAGGACTGAGCAATCAAAGTGGCCATCTTGCTAAGCTGCAAAAAAGCTCTGGTATAAACCAAGACGAACAAGTCGATATTCAGCATGATGCAAGGCTTGTAAGTTCTAGTGGTAGCAGTGGTTATCATTCAAATGAGGAA
>CAZZGV010000181.1:0-4134 GCA_964654255.1 uncultured Legionella sp.
TAAATAACATATATTTAGCGCTCATTAAATTGTTTGTTAAAAACAAAGTGGCATTTTTTAATTTTTTTTGTTTTTCAAAATGATTTAATTGTTGCGTAAAATAAATAAATGTTAATGCATCTTGTAAGAAAAATAAATTGATCTTAAAAAAGTTGTTATCTGTAGATTCAATTTTTGGTCCAAAAATATATGTGTTATCAATAACGGAAAAGAAATCCTCATTATAGACGATGGCATTTAAAAAATATCGAGGTTTACTAATTTTTGACGGTTCGGCAAATGATTCTGATCGATATTCATAATAACTAGAATATCGATCGCAAATAATATCGGTATTGGAAGATTTGATTACATCCACACATGCGAGAATGGTTGATTCACTTAACTCAAATTTAATAAGAAGATATAGTAATTGTTTGCAATATAAGTCCTGATTTTTATATGTAAGTAACTGAATAATTTGCTGCACTCGCCCTAAAAAGATTTTTTTTTGTTCTTCGCTCATAAAGTCAAAAATCTGAAATAGTAGTAATACTGTTATTGGCATCTGAATTGCATTAATAAAAAATTTAAATTCTTGAATGGCTATGGTTTCCTTGTTTCTAATTGCCTGACACACTCTAAATTTAATGATGGTATTGAATTGATTCCATAGAAAATGGTGTTCTAAACTGTGTTTGTACTGAAGTGTGACTATAATTGAAGCTGCCCGAGGAAATATTGTTTTTATTATTTTATTGAGCATCACCGGGTTGAATGAGATTAAGAAATTATATTTAAATGACAATATTTTTCTAACACAAAAATCGTCAATTTTTATATTAATATTTTTGAGAGTTTTAAAGGCGGTTTTATAAATAGACTTTTTTATTTTGGCATTTATGAATTCCATGTGTGTAGATGGCCTTAGTGTGCTGTGTTTACTTTGTTTAAATAAAGACTACATATAGTGAAGTCATCGTCGCCTGAATATGCAGCTTTAGATCCTCGCTTTTCTCTTGGAGCCTTGAATGACTAAATTAATCTCTTCCGAAAGGCCATTATGAATGGGTGATTTCCTACATTGAAACATTAGATCTACCTAGATAATACCACTCTATTTTCAATAGTAAACGCCATTCTCAACTTTTAATTGGGTTCTGGCCCATCGGAAGTGAATTTTGGTAGGCATGGTTTCGGTTTGGCCAAATT
Organism: uncultured Legionella sp.; assembly: GCA_964654255.1. GTDB lineage: Bacteria > Pseudomonadota > Gammaproteobacteria > Legionellales > Legionellaceae > CAZYME01. The sequence goes on from CAZZGV010000181.1 coordinate 1,192, forward strand.
GACTGGAGTGTGAGGCGCCATGATGACGACAAGAGATTTCAACAAAGAGATCGTGGATAACGGTGGGCGTAATTACTTCTACGGCTTTGATTATAAGGTGATGCATCCGTTCATGATGAAGTCATTCGAGCCCTTCTTCAAAAAAGGTACCCTACTTGAGCGAGGGAGTTTCAAAGGTGATTTTACCAAGGGGTTTTTACCCCATTTTGATGATATCACATGTGTTGAGGCGTCAAGTGACACTATCAATGAAGCACAACAGAAATTAGTTAATAAGATGAGTTTTATCAACGAAATATTCGAGAATGTGACTCTGCCTAAACGCTATGACAACATAATTCTCACTCATGTATTGGAGCATCTGGATGATCCAATCTTAATTTTAAAGCGAATTAATAATGAGTGGTTGGCACCGGGTGGGCGTTTGTTTCTGGTTTGCCCGAACGCATACGCACCTTTCCGACAGATCGCCGTCAAGATAGGGTTGATTACCAGACCTTTTAATACATCGCGATTTTGTTCCATGTAGTCAATGAAACTAAGGGCTTTGAGCATTTCGGTTTTGTAATGGAAATCCGCTGTACTAAGTAATCCTTGCGGGGAGTTCAAATGCAGTAACGTTATGATGTATTGATATAACTGTTGCAGGCTTGCGAAGTAGGTGATGTCACCTGCAAGCTTCGCACTATCTTACTCATCCGTTTTTGCAAGTAGTCAGCTAGTGAAAAGTATTTGCATGCGTATATTTTGCAACTTTATTAAGAGACTTTACGGTCAATTTTTCTACCCGCCTATGCAGTTGACTGATCCAACCACTACATATAGTGATCTTAAATTCATACCAAGTTATCCTGTAATCAACAATCAAATCAATTTATTGCCAATCTTTCAATCATCGATGTTTTGATGTATGCAGGCAGATCTGAATTGATTGTATTTTTTTCATGCAACATTATCTCATGGATGTTGTTGCACTTGAAATTAGAGGGCACCACATCTAAAAATAGAACATTGAGCACGTCAAAATTTTTGTGTATTATGCGCTATCATTACGAGATGTTTCCAACTAATTTTCATAATTATCATTCATTCTGTGTGCAAATTTTTGGTGGTTATTAATTACAAAATATAGGATAACGCATGAAAATACCCGGAAACTTGGATGCATATGCAAAAGGGATGGTTGAATCTGGAGATGAGCATTTTGATCTTACTCCTGAGCTTGATTCATTCCAGTACCGGATGATCAAGCCGCATTTGGGGCGGGATATTCTTGAATTGGGTGCGGGTCCGGGTAGAATCGCACGGCGTTTATTGCAGGATGGTCTTTCATATAATCAGTATGTCATCAGCGAGCCGTCGGATCATTTCTTCGAGCAGTTGAAGCGACGAGTGGGGGGGGTAGAGAAAGCGACTCTTGTTCAAGGTGAAACTTCCGATCTGCTGAATCAATATCCACATGCCTTCGATACAATTTTCTCCGTGCATGTTCTGGAGCATGTTGAGCACGATCGCCTTTTCATCGAAGATTGTCTTGGAATGCTTAAGCCGGGAGGTAAGCTAATCACCTTGGTACCAGCACTTCAATTTTTGTATTCCGATCTTGATCGTAATATCGGACATTATCGTCGTTACGATAAAAAGATGGTCAAGAGTCTGATCCAGGGGTTAGATTATAAAATCCAAAAAATGTATTATACTAATTTCTTGGCCATATTTGCGTCGCTGATTTTCTTTAAATTGCGCAAGCTTGATTATCAGAAGAATGAAACCAGCAAGAAACAATTTATCTTTCTAGAAAAAACATATTCAAAATATTTTATTCCGCTCATAGATATAATGGAAAGATATATTCCGATGCCTATAGGCCTCAATCTGACGTTCGTACTAGAAAAAGCCTGATCGGGTAATGCGTAATAATATGGAACAGATAAAACAAAATATTGAACTCGATCCAAAATCACTTCGTATATTAGCTATTATTGGTGTTGCGGTTCTTATAATAGTTTATGCATTATCAACAGTTGCAAAATTCACTATTTCGCCAGAAATTGGTATGGCGTTTTTAACGTTCGGAGATATCAATAATATATTTCAAATATGGCATAAATTTCTTGTATTTAATGAAATTTGGTATCGCCCATTTACCTTTTACTTGACTAATTATGCGATTTTTAATCTCATAGATATTCACAATATCTATCTATTTAAGACTATTGGCCTAGGGTTAATTTTGATTAATGGTCTGGTTGTTTCTGCTCTTTCAAAAACGCTTTTTGCTTCCGGTTTAATTGAACGTATCTTTATTTTTTCCTTGGTGGTGACGCATCCACTTTACTATTTTATAGCCTATGATGGTTCAGGTATTGTTGATCCAGTATTTACTATTTTCCTCAATTTTTTTATCATTTGTTTTATTAGGTTGCTTGCACCTGTCTCTAACACTTCAACTATGATAATGATATATAAAACACAGCATAAAATAGTACTTACTATTTTATGCTGTGTTCTTACTTTGTGCACCATTACTTCCCATGAACGTGGTCTGGCAATTTTTCCAATAACGGGTGCTTTATATCTGTATTATTATCATAAGCAAATTGTTTCAAGAACGAGGCGATTTGATAGCGCAACAACTTGCGTACTTGTTTTTAGTGGTGTGGTTTTTGCGTTGTATATGTATTTTGTGTATGGTTCAAAACAAGGCTGGACCGGTCCCGATTACCGTACCGGCTTTGAACTTACCTATATTCTACCCAATCTTGTAAAAGCTATTGAACTGCCTTTCCGGTTTATATTTTACAACACGGGTAAAGATTATCACGTCCATAAAGAATGGGGATTTAATCTGTTAGCATTACCTTTCGCCATAGCACTTATTTCTTATCTGATCTGTATTTTTAGGGGCACGAATAGTCAGGAAAAATCCCGGCTGGTGATACT
>CAZZGV010000182.1:0-4106 GCA_964654255.1 uncultured Legionella sp.
GTGTTAGACTTGAACATATGGAGGTTAATATTTTAAGAGGTATATTAACCCATATTCAAACGGCATTGCATAAAGTAAAGGGATAATATGAGCGAGCGTCCCCTCTATTTTGATTACATGGCAACTACTCCTATCGATCCTCGTGTTATTGAGGTCATGCTTGATTACATGGGGCCTACAGGTCATTTTGGCAATCCTGCTTCAGCAACGCATAGTTATGGAACAGCAGCAGCCTTAGCCGTAGAAAGGGCTCGTTTGCAGGTAGCAAATGCGATAGGTGCAACGGTTGACGATATTGTATTTACGTCAGGAGCTACTGAAGCAAATAACCTAGCAATTTTAGGTGCTGCGCGCTTTTACCAACGCAAAGGTCGTCATCTTATAACCATGATGACCGAGCATAAAGCTGTTTTAGATAGCTTTCGTCATCTAGAACAACAGGGCTTTCAGGTGACTTATTTATCGCCTCAGAGCGATGGGTTATTGAATCTATCTTTGTTGGCTGACGCATTACGTGAAGACACGGTACTCGTGTCCATTATGCATGTAAATAATGAAATTGGTGTGGTGCAAGACATTGGTGCAATAGGAGCGTTACTGCGTGGAAAAGGAATTATTTTTCATGTGGATGCAGCGCAAAGTGCTGGTAAATTAGCTATTAATTTACGTGAATTGCCGGTGGATTTGATGTCGTTATCGGCGCATAAAAATTACGGTCCTAAGGGCGTAGGCGTATTATACGTTCGTCATCAACCTCGTATTCGATTGCAGCCACAAAGTTTTGGTGGTGGACATGAGCATGGTTTGCGGGCAGGTACGTTGCCGACGCATCAAATCGTTGGAATGGGTGAGGCGTTTGCCTTAAGTGAGGAGGGGCGCATTGATGAGCAGGCTCGTTTATTAATTTTGCGGCAACGGCTTTGGCAAGGTATTAGTCATTTACCAGGTATTTGTTTAAACGGAAATGCCGAGCAGCGTGTTGCGGGTAATTTAAATTTTAGTTTTAGTGGTATTGATGGTGTAGCATTGTTGCCTGCATTAAGTCAATTAGCTGTTTCAACTACGTCGGCATGTTCTTCTGCTAGTTCACAGCCTTCCTATGTATTATGTTCATTGGGTATCAGTAAGGCATTGGCACTGAGTTCCGTGCGTTTGTCGTTAGGGCGGTTTACAACAGATGAGGATATCGAAAAAGCGATTGAGATTATTTGCCGACAAATCGAGGCTCTTAGGGCTGCACAAAGGCAGGCTGTTTAAATATATATCTTTTTTGTTAATGACGTATACTATGCATAATGGTTATTAAGATAGAGGGTTGTTAAATGAGTGAAGTTATACAGCATGTTGCTTCTTCTGAGCCTATAACGTTTAGTGAAACGGCTACGCAACATATTTTGGCTTATCTTGCAAAGCAAAATGATAGTAAAGGTATCCGGTTATCTGTAAAAAAAACTGGTTGTTCTGGGTTATCTTATGTTGTTGATTATGTGGGGGCTCCTGTAGCTGATGATATTGTGTTGCCGCTTGATGGCGATCATTTAATTTGTATAGATAAAAAAAGCTATCCTTATCTGAAAGGGATGCATGTAGATTATGTAAAACAAGGGTTAAATTCTAAGTTTGTATTTAACAACCCTAATCAAACAGGCCAATGTGGGTGTGGGGAAAGTTTTACGGTAGATGACTTTTAGAACAACTGTCTTTTATTTTATCGATTGATTCGCATGTTAACGATCTCTGCTACACTAATTTTATAGGTACAAACTGATAAGGGATTATCCATGCGAAAACTATATTGTTTGTTGCTAGTGTTTTGTGCTTTTAATACGTTTGCTCAAGATCGTGAAATTGCTATTACGATCGATGATTTGCCATTGGTTGGTTCGAGAATGAATACACCAGGTAATCAGCAACGGTCGACAGAGCGTTTTATGAGAATGGTTCAGGTGCTGTCTGAAAACAAAGTACCTGCAACGGGGTTTGTTATCGCGGGAGCGATAGAAAAAGGACAGTGGGAGTTTTTAGAGCAGTTTCGTAATGCTGGTTTAGCAATTGGTAATCACACGTACTCGCATAAAAGTTTAAATCAGATCGGTGCCGATTCTTACATTGCAGATATTGCTAAAGCGGATAAAATTCTTGCTCCGTTGTTAACAGAACCAAAATATTTTCGTTATCCCTATTTAGCTGAGGGAAATCAGCAATCCAAACCCAAGGTTGTGGAATATCTTCAGCAAAATAATTACACAATTGCTCCTGTAACAATCGATAGTAAAGATTTTCGATTTAATGAACAGCTGTATCATGTTCCTTATCGTGCTCGCGAAAATTATATTTTAAGTACGATGAAAGGGCGTTATTTATCTTATATCTGGGATCAAACATTAAGGGCGGAAAAGCGCGCTAATGGTCAACCTGTTAAGCAAATATTATTGATTCATGCTAATTTACTTAATAGTTATTTGTTGGGTGATATTATTCACATGTATAAAGAAAATGGATATAAATTTATCACACTAACGGCAGCACTTGAAAATCCAGCACCTGAGGTCTTGTATTCTGCTTCTGAAAAAAATACAGGCACAAAAGAAGCTGGTGTCTTGCCATCAACAGTAGAAAAACAATTGCCACTTCAATAGGTCTGTCATTACAGCTTTAAGATCGGCCGTATCAGAGGGGTTGAAAAGAGGCCTATTATTTCTCTGTTGATAGTATGTCCTCTTTTGCTACAAGAAAATCATGGGGTGCCCTTTGATACGTGTTTAAAAAATTATCTTGAATAACTATCGCACGATCATTAATGGTTTGTAGTTGTTCTGTTTTTTTAAGTATCCCTGTTTTAAATTGCCAGCCCTTGGGTAGTGTTAATTTGGAGCCTAGTTGTGTTAACGACAGGTAGGTTTGTGGGTGTTTTTGAATGCTGTAAGACTGCATAACAAACACTGTGCCTTTGGGGTCAATAAGTTCGTAAACAGGTTTGCCTGATTGATAAATCCATGTGGTGTGGCGGTCAACTGCATGCTCGCGATAATTGGTGCTGGCTCGAAGGAGATCTAGCCTATTTAAATGTAATAGCCCTGCTTCGCGCATTTGTAGGCCTGCTATGGTTTTTTTTGTGGGGTTAATCATATTTGAATTGATTAATCCATCGATAACCCAGTATCTTGGGCCGTTTAGGTGTGCAAAAGATGTGCCTGTTTCTTGTTTAACGTGGTCGATGGTAATGTTATTCCATATTTTTTCTGGACAGTCGTTTAATCCCCATGAATTGTATACAGCATAATTTGCATGAGATTGTTTTAGAATAATTTCACAGTATCGAGTTCCTCTCATATGTTTTTTTTGTGCAGAATGAGAGGAAAAAGAGGTTAGTAATAAAATAATAGAGATGACGATCAGCTGGTTAGCACGGAAAATGTGATGATGCATGATGATTTATCTTAAATTTTTATATCAGAATACACAAATTTGAAAAAAAAATACCGAAAAAAAATCTCTATATTTCAAAATTATATATACTTAATCTTTCCTTAATAAATGAATAGCATTGAAACAATATTTACACTCTTTGGGATATTTGTTACTATATAAAACATGATGTTCGGGCAATGTGTGGTCGAATAGGCTAAAAATAATTAATTACGTGGATTTGGAGAAAAAATGAGCGTTGTAATGCAGGATGTTCAACAATATAACGAAGCGTTATCACAACAAGTGGTTAATGCAGTTAAAGGTTATCTTAACGCTGTTAGTAACAAAGATGCCAATTTAAACCTATACCAACTTATCGTAGAAGAAGTTGAAGCGCCTTTATTTCGTACAGTAATGGAAATGACGCGTTACAACCAATCAAAAGCTGCACGAGTTTTAGGTGTTAGTCGTGGCACATTACGTACTAAATTGAAGCGTTATTTCGATGACGAATTTATTGGTACACGTGAATTTTAATGTAATTTGTTCTTTCTGAATCATTACGTTTTAATTGCTGGTCTTCTGATGGGCACTCTGATAGTATTAACTACAAAGTCGGTTAGACAATCGCTCTTTAGCTGTTTGTTAAAGGGAGGAAAGTCCGGGCTCCATAGGGCAGAGTGCCAGGTAACTCC
>CAZZGV010000183.1:0-4060 GCA_964654255.1 uncultured Legionella sp.
TGTGTTGCCCCGCTTCCGGCACAAGATACCACCAATCACTTGTTTCATTTGAGTAAATTGCGGTGCTCAATAGCATAATATTAGGGGTGTATTCAAATAAATTCTCTAAGTCTATACTAGGGTTCTCAAAGTGCTCTAATATTTCAAAACCTATTATTAAATCCGGCTTGTCAAAATTTTGGTCAGAAAATCCTTGAGCATAGGTTGGACTGGTGTATTTGTCTTTTACGTAGCAATTGATGCCATAGTCGCGCAGCATTCGACATAAAAGTCCATCTCCTCCTCCAATGTCAATCGCATTTTTTATGTTAAAAATTTTCGATACGGCAAAACAAGCAGCTAAGTTATGTATGTTTCTTTGCACTGCTCCGGTGTCTAAACTAGAGATTTTTTTATTGCTATACGCCTCATGAAGCCAATAAGGCTTTTCTGTTTGCAGCGAACCGCAGTTAGCGCATTCAAAGTATTCAACGTCATACTTGCCTAGTATCGTTTTTGAAAACATTTTAGATGTATGGTTGTTACAAAGTCGGCACTTATTTTCTTTGTTCATCGAATAGTTTCTTTTTTGCTAATTAATATCCATCTATTTTACCTATGTTAAGTGCTTAAATAAAGTAAAACACTGGAGCTAGATATTAATAATACATTGTTAAATAATGAAAAATATATTTTCTAATAATTACAACTGTAGTACTCGCTAATCATGGTAGTTCCTGAATAAACTTTTGCCTCACAACCAATCCTGCTCCTATAATAAACTTGGTCCTATATTAATGCTTGGCAGTACCACATAATTTTGGAAAGTTAACTCTAGAGGGTGAAATTAGAAAAATATTGAAAGTAACGGTTAAAAAAATAATGTTCTTTAGACGTGTTCCAGGGTCTGAATGTTGAGATATGTAATGGAGCACTTCTAGATTTTTACTCCCATTGGTTTAAGTAGAACTGCTGGGGTCCCCCAGCAGTTCTACTTAAACCTTCGCATTTAAAGCTTCTCAATTTCTATTGATTTGAAAAACACGTGAGGGTTCAGTGGGATAGTATCTGGTGGAATAATTAAATTCCAATCAACCCCCCAATTTCCGACACCAGGAGCGAATAACGGATCAGTCGGATGCAAATTAGTATAAATCAAAAGTAAGCCTTGTTCTTGTTCTGTTAATTTTTTGTGAAGGCGTGCGCGTTCGATTAGTCCTTGTATCAAAAGATGTTGAGCGTGTTGTATATTTTTATCTTGAAAAATAGGTTCTAATCGAATCTCATTTAACCCTCGATGAAAATCAGAACAAATCTTTTGTTGAGACAAATTTTCCACCTTGTCTTGCACCATTTTCGATTGATTGAACGTTACACGCATATAAGCGGCCGCTCTTGCTGATGACACATCCATCCTTAAGCAAGCGTTTGCATCCTCTTTCAGCCATAACAATAATTTTCCAGGTAGCCCTGGTAATGATAGTTGTGCTGTAGGCCCACTCCCATAATAAAGCCATGAACTTGAATATGGCTGTAAGAGGTTATTATCTTTGGTATAAGCAATTGTAAGCCCATTAAATTTTGATGTATTTTGTTCAAATCCAGTTAATTTATGTACTTTATAGGAGGTATCACTAATCAATATCAGGCGTTTATTTTTGAGTGGTTCGGTTAGATACTCATTATTGCCTGCCCCATGCTGTGGAAATAGGTAAGGAAACTCTTGCATATAGAACTCCCAGCCACCTTGTATGGTACCTGAACCTTCGTAGTCAACTAAGGCAATATCAAACTGGTTTTTATTTTTATTTAAAAACGAGGCTGTTTGCATAAAAGCTTCACCAAAAATAGTCGCGTGCGTACTTCCCCTCACCATGTTTTTAATCATGCCTATTCGAAAACCTAGTGCGATAATAAGCAGCCATATAAAACTTACGATGGTTAATTTTAAAAACCGATTTGGATCTGTTTTATGTTGCAGTTTTAACGAGGCGAAAGCTTGGATTCCAAATATTGATATTAGCAACCATAGGTAAGGGCTCAGCGTTAACATAGCCCGCCAGGCTAACAGCAACTGATATCTACAGAGATACAATATAATAGGGATAAGAAATACGGTTATCATAAGCACCAACATTCTAATGGTATTTAGACGTAGTTGATTTCGTATGGAATATGCTTTTCTTGTTAAACCAAATCCAATAATAGTTGCGCACGCTAAATAACCAAATATCGTTAGCAGACGTAATTGACCGGCGTGTTCTTTAAGTAACATGGCATTATAATCAGCAAAACCAAGAAGTTGAGATGGGTATGCCCATTTAAAAATCCACACATAATCACCAGGTCTATCATAGGAAAGGATGTTGTATAGGAGGTGTCGTAGACAATGTCCAGATGCCTGAAATGCCCATAATAGAGACAGTGCTGAGCAAATAATAAAACCAGCCCCAACTAATAGTAAGCGATGGCGGTACCAAGGTTTTTTTAGTGATAGATTAAAGCGTGCTAGTAATTGTGTGCTTAATAGACCTATTAAAAAGAAATAACTTTCTGGATACATGAGCAGCATCGCTGCTTGAATCAAAGAAATTCCAATTAGATAATATAAATTCCAGCTAGTTAACCGCATATACAAAGCGGTTAATATTAAAGTATAGGTAAATCCAGCAACATTAGGAACATAATGAGAAGATGCCAGCCAGTAGACCGTATTTAATAGGTATGAAACCAAACCTAACCAAAACACTATACTCATTTTTTGTAGCAGAACAACTCGCGCAAAAAATTGAAATGAAACGGTAAATTGTGCCACAATAAAACCAATCAAAACGCTATATATCGTAGGCCACATCTGTGGAAAAAACGCATTATAGGCCGTAAAAAATGTCACATTTCCGACACGCAAAGCGCCATGAGGGGATGTGAGATTGTTCTGAAGGTTCACAAATGATTTTAATGAAAAATTGATGGGCTCATGATGAGGCAAAAACTCTTTAAGAGTGTATTCTTGGAAATATTTTCCCCATCCAGCATAAGATCCAAAATCCGCACCATTGAGTGCGAAAATCCCTACATCATGCGCAATGAGCAAAGGCAACAACAAAATCAAACCTGCTCCAAAAGCTATTCGATGTGTTTTTATGAAGGATCTTATTGCTTGCTTTCTTGTATAACCTGGAACAGCTGGTGAAAAATAGTAACCTATCATACTCAGAAAGGCGGTTGCCAATAATCCCCAATGACCTGCTTGTCTGCCTGGTAAATAGTACATAAGTGCTGTACTGATAACACCGAATATGGAAAATCCAAGCATGGGGCTTAACGTATTTACCCAATAGAGCCTCTGACGGAATAAGTAACGGGAAACGCCATAGCCTATAATTGTAAATACAATATAAGTGATGCTATATATGAAAAGGATTAGCAATATATTCTTCATTTAAACGTCCAGGATGATATTATTCAAAAATTTTTTAATTGCATATGAAGGTTAGGATTTGTGAACGCATCTCTGTCAGATTGCGTATTAAAGTCCTATGTTACGAAACGTTCAGCAATTTTTCTTTTATTATATTGTTGGGGTCAAATAATACCTAAAACATCTATGATTTTACTACTTTAAGACGATGCTGTTATTTCAGTATATATGAGCGCTTGCACTACCAACATTACGCTGTAAAATATCCCAATCATTACGGTTAAGTCAATCAATATACAAAAGTAATGAAGACGTTTTCATGGTGAGTTGTTTTTGAGTTAAATATAGATTTGAGTCTTCTTTAATTTTACTTCATTTCTTTGAAATGTGGCTGTAAATTTGGTATGGAAAATATGAATAATCCCTCCCCGATAGTAACCATCGCCGTTCCATCTTATAACCAAGGCCGTTTTTTAACTCATGCCTTGACCTCTATTTTTGAACAAGAACTTCCTATAGAAGTGTTTGTTGTTGATGGTGGATCTACTGATAATTCACTAGAAATTATAAAGTCCTGGGAGCATCGTTTAGCAGGATGGCGAAGTTATCCTGATGCGGGGCAGGCTGCTGCGATTAATGAGGTTATTGCAAAAGGGAGCG
>CAZZGV010000184.1:0-4058 GCA_964654255.1 uncultured Legionella sp.
AAATAAAGAATTATTAAGAAAATATTAAGAGCGCTATAAATCACACATATTGATCTATAAAATATCAGTCAAAATGCAAAAAAATTGCTTAATCCAATACATTATTATTTGAAATAATCCATTTAAGACCGTTGGCGCACCACTTCGTATAAACAAATCCCTGTGGCTACTGAGACATTTAAGCTTTCCACCGTTCCTAACATCGGTAACGCAAAAAGCCCATCACACTGTTGACGAGTTAAGTGTCGCATGCCACTACCCTCAGCACCCATCACTATTGCCATTGATGTTTTACAATCCAAACTATAGATCGATTCTGTTGCTTCACCAGCCGCACCGTAAACCCATACACCTTGTTGTTTAATAATGTCCATAGCTCGCGCTAAATTTGTTACACGTACTAAAGGCACAGACTCAGCGGCGCCACAAGCTACTTTGCTCACAACTGGCGTGATGCTGGCATTCTTATCTTTTGGAATGATGACAAAATCCACTCCAGCTGCATCAGCACTGCGCAAACAAGCCCCTAAATTATGCGGGTCAGTAACCCCGTCAAGAATAAGAACTAAGGCTGGTTGCTTGCTTGCCGCTAATAAATCCTCGAGATCACTTTCAATGTACTCGGGTAACTTACCGGCATTGGCCACTACACCTTGATGAGGGACATCAGCAAAGCGTTGGTTCATTTTTTGTGCAGATAAACGCTCAACAGGAATATTATGCTGAGCCGCCATATGCAATAGATCTTGCATTCGAGCATCAAGACGGTCTTGATTGATATACAGCATTTTAGTAGGGCGATGACGATTCTTTAACAATGCGGCAACAGCATGAACACCATAAACATATTGATCACTCATCGCTACCCTCAGACTCCACCGGTTCAAAATCGATTTTACGCTCGTCTAAATCAACGCGCGCAACAAGCACGGTCATTTTATCGCCTAAGCGATAAACATGGCCACCACGTTCACCGACTAAACGATGTTTAACAGCATCAAACGTATAATAATCGTTCTTCAGTGACGTAACATGCACCAGGCCTTCCACATAAACATCATCCAATTCGACAAAAATACCAAAACCGGTAACCGCTGAAATTCTACCACGGAACACTTGACCTAGCTTATCTTGCATGTATTCACATTTTAGCCAAGCAACAACTTCACGTGTGGCTTCATCTGCGCGTCGCTCGGTGGCTGAACAATGCTTGCCTAAGCGACTCATGTCATCATCACTGTATGCAAATTTTTCAGTGGGTTGATTGTCAATCAAGTATCCAACCGCACGGTGAATTAATAGATCAGGATAACGCCGGATTGGTGATGTAAAATGGGTGTAAGCTGCGTAGGCCAAGCCAAAATGACCATCATTCGATTCGATATATTGTGCTTGCTTTAAAGAGCGCAGCATTACTGTTTCTATGAGATGTTTTTCAGGTCTATCGCCAATAGCTGCAAGTGTGCGTTGGAAATCTTTGGGGCTTGGTTTCTTGCCCCCCCCCAACTGCAAACCTAGCTCACCCAAAAATTTTCTAAGCCCTATAACTTTATCTTCTTCAGGCGCAGGATGAACACGATAAAGGGTAGGAATTTTTGCTTTTTCTAAAAATCTGGCCGTTGCTACGTTGGCTGCTAACATGCACTCTTCAATTAATCGATGTGCGTCGTTACGAATAACCGGAACAATGCGTTGGATTTTTCTATTTTCATCAAATTCAATACGTGTTTCAGTTGTATCAAAATCCATCGCACCACGAGCTTTGCGTGTTTCGTTCAAAATGCCATAGAGCGTATGCAAAGACTGCAACATAGGAAAAAGGTGTTCATGCTTAGAATCTGCACGGCCATCAATTAACCATTGGCTAACCTGGGTGTAGGTCAAACGCGCTTTAGAATGAATAACACCTCGATAAAAACGCGAACGTTTAATTTTACCATCGTTACTGATCGCCATTTCTACAACCATGCATAAACGATCAACGTGCGGATTCAGCGAACAAATACCATTGGATAATGCTTCTGGTAGCATCGGGACCACTTTACCAGGAAAATAAACCGAATTACCGCGCCGTGCGCCTTCTTTATCTAATGGAGAACCCGCCTCCACATAATGACTCACATCAGCAATAGCCACATAAAGTTGATAACCTTTGGCCTTTGGATAGCAATACACCGCATCATCAAAATCTTTTGCATCTTCACCATCGATAGTAACAAATGGTAAATCACGTAAGTCTGTACGTCCTTTTAACTGGCTTTCATCGACGCGTTGCGGAATTTTTGCCACAGCCATGGAAACATCATCAGGCCAACTTGATGGAAGACCATGCGCAAGGATGGCGACCTCAATTTCCATACCAGGCGCCATATGCTCACCCAAGATATGAATCACTTTACCAACAGCTTGACTACGTTTATTAGGATACGCGACCAGTTCAACCAATACTATTTGACCATTTTTGGCACCTGAAATTGACTCAGGAGGAATCGAAATATCTTGTGTTAACCGCTTACTATCAGGAACCACAAAACTTATACCATGCTCAGAAAAAAACCGACCTACCACACTGGCATTTGCATGCTCAATAACTTCGTGAATTTTACCTTCCGGTCGACCACGCCGGTCCACCCCGGTTTGATAAGCAAGCACGATATCACCATGCATCACTGCGCGCATTTCTGTAGCGGACAAGACCATGTCATCGGTATCTTCATCAGGAATAAAAAACCCAAACCCATCTGGGTGGCCCTGTATCGTGCCGCGTTGTAAATTGATACGTTTCAACAAACAATATCGACCACGTCGGTCTTGCATCAGTTGGCCATCTCGTAACATAGCGCGCAAACGAAACCCCAGAGCTTCCTGTCTATTTTCTTCCTCAACCTCGAGCTTGCTAATTAACTGGTTACGAGACATAGGTCGACCAAATTCCTCAAGCACTTGCAGAATTAACTCCCGGCTAGGAACAGGAATCGCATATTTTTCGCGTTCTCTTTTGTAAAACGGATCCTTCGTATGCGAAGGGGTTTTAGATTTTTTACTCACTATGGAATTCACCTTACATTTACTAACTTATTAGTCAGTCTACCATTTATTGTGTGGGTGCCGCTAATACGATACCCCGACTACCCACATGTGCCTTTAGCGCAGATAGCGTCATATCTTCTCCGGCCCAAAATGTACCTTTTTTCTTCTTTGGCATTTTAACATTAGTCCATTGACATGCTGCTATCAAACCCGCACAAGGCACTTGTTGCTCATGTCCTGGTCTAGATTCAATACAACTTAATGCAAATGATTTTTTATTCAAAGCAAGTGCTGACCAATTGCCTGCTTGTAAACGACTACTCCAACCAGCACTTGCGTTAGGTTCATATACCGGATGTGTGATCCACAAATCTGTATCAGAAAGATTATGTATCATAACCAACGTAGATTTAGCAGCTGACAATGTCAACAGCTCCTCATGGACCATGATTGGCGCGCAACCGGTAGGAAAAATTTCTGCAGCATTTGCACAAACAGCCATAAAAACCAACATCATTGATACAACATAGTTCATATTTCCCCCAATCATGCATGATTGCCAACCAGCTTAACACGAACTCACGCTTGGCAATAAGGATTGCTTGGCCTATGCTTATAAATAAAACAAAGGAATTGTATTATGCGCTTTATCGCTGGTCTCATCATGTTTCTTATGTTTACGCTCTCCTATGCCACAACAATGACCGTGGGAGTTCCTTTCTTCAACCCCCCTTTTATTATGAAAGCTGGTTCAGCAGGCCAACTTATTGGTTTTGATGCAGACATCATGAACGAAATATGTCGTCGTTTATCTGTGGAATGTAAATTCAAAACATTAACGTATGGTGACGTATTTAATAAAGTAACCAATGGACAAGTCGATGTCGGCATTGGTGCTATTACCATTTCACTGGCTAGAGATAAACAATTCACTTTAAGCTTGCCTTATTTGCAAAGTTTTGGTCAATTCATCGTTAAAAATAACAGCGCAATACAGTGGAAATACAACGAAAAACACCGAGAATATA
>CAZZGV010000185.1:0-1629 GCA_964654255.1 uncultured Legionella sp.
ACAGGGACCCTGACCCAAGGCCATCCAGCATTAACCCAAGTTATTCCAATTGCTAGTTGGCAGGAGCAGGAGCTTTTGAGTCTCGCGGCATCTCTTGAACGTCACAGTGAGCACCCACTAGCCAAAGCACTACGTGATGAAGCGCAAGCACGTCAAATTACTTTAAGAGAAGCTACGGATTTTATTGCAGTTAGAGGAAAAGGCGCTCAAGCAAAAATCGATGGAAAAAGCGTTGCCATTGGTAATGCCCAATGGCTGTCTGTTTCTGCTGACAAAATTCCTGATGCGGCATTAAAAGCCCAAGAAGAAGGGGCTACTCTGATTTATTTGACGGTTAATAAGCAGTTCGCAGGTGTTTTTGTGGTTGCTGACCGCATTAAAGAGTCAAGCCACGATGCTGTCGACACGCTTATCAAAAAAGGTATACAAGTCATTATGCTCACCGGTGATAATGCCATTACTGCCAAAGCAGTAGCTCGACAAGTAGGTATTCAAAAAGTTATTGCCGAAGTCTTGCCGGATGAAAAAAGCAATATTATTACTCAATTACAACAGGAAGGGCACGTGGTTGCCATGGTTGGTGATGGGGTGAATGATGCCATTGCCTTGGCAAAAGCCAATATTGGTATTGCGATGGGAACCGGAAGTGATGTAGCAATTGAAAGTGCCGGCATTACCTTATTAGCAGGTGATTTAAATAAACTGGTAGAGGCTTATGAATTATCGGTGCATACAGTAAAGAACATCCATCAAAATCTTTTTTTTGCTTTTATTTACAATGCGCTGGGCGTGCCCATCGCGGCAGGTGTTCTTTTCCCATTTACAGGCTTATTACTAAATCCTATGATAGCTGGTGCTGCCATGGCATTAAGTTCTGTGTCGGTGATTGCCAATGCTTTGCGTTTGCGCAAGAAGCTGACATGATAGGAAAAATAATTAAATTAATTTAATTAATATTAGGGACAGAATGTACATGATGAATCAGAAAAGGGGTTTTAAGTATTTTGTGATAGGGCTGACACTGTTAATGCCTGTATTAGCACATGCAAAATCCCCGTTGAATCTCAAAGAGCTGACACAACTGGCAATTCAACAGAACAAGGATTTAAAAGCAGCGCGTTTTGCCATCTCTATTGCCGAGGCACGCTTGGTACAAGCAGGATTATGGTCAAATCCCAATATTAATTTAAATAACAACGACGACCGATTATTTAATAACGAGGGTGAATATTCGCGAAGTATCAGCTTTAACCAGGCCTTTCCCATATCAGGTCGTATTGCCAAGCAAAAAACAGTGGCACGCATTGATATTCTTCGCGCCCAGGCTGAGGTTTTTGAGGCGACCCGGCAGTTAAGTGCCAAAGTTGCTAATGCATATTATGCGGTGGTCATCGCAGAGAACCGCATGCAACAATTAAATTATTTACAAAAGATAAATCAAGAGTTGGTGCGTGTTATTCATAATCGCTACCATGCCGCTGAAATTTCTAAATTGGATGATAATTCGGCTCGCATTGAATACGCACGTATTACTCAAGAAAAACAACTGTTAAAAAGTCAGCTAATTAGCCAATATGCCCTTTTAAATCAACTCAATGGTCAAACACCCAATTCGCAACTGAACGTTAA
>CAZZGV010000185.1:1639-4054 GCA_964654255.1 uncultured Legionella sp.
TTGAGAACGCTCCCGCCGGCCATCCCACAGGCCCGCAACCACCGCGACGGCGCGGTTGCCCTGGGTCAAACACCCAATTCGCCACTGAACGTTAAAAAAACGATTAGGATAGCAAAAGGCATTCCTCCATTAGGAAACTTAATCAATCACGCCCTCAGTAATCGTCCTGACAGGAGGGCTTTGCTACTTGCTGGACAACGCGCCATGGCCGATAGACGTTTAGCCCAAGCTGAGCGCTTTGCTGATTGGACTCTTGGTGCTGGAGTGCAACAAGATAAAATCGTTGTGGAAGGCGGGTTACCGCAACCAGCTGATCGCACATTAGGGGTTTCCTTATCCATTCCTCTGCCTTTACTCAATCGCAATCAAGGGCGAATTATGGAGGCCTCCGCAACTGGAACTCAAGCCATGATCTCAGTAGATGCTTTAAATCTCACGATTGAAACAGAGGTTACGAGCAATTATGGCCAGCTTAATGCTCTTAAAACTAGTGTCGCGCAAACGCAAGGCACCTCCCTTCGTTTAGGGCTTGAAAACGTGAAACTTGCTCGTGAAGCCTATCAAAATGGGCAAGTTTCTTTTTTGAATGTCTTGCAGGTGCAAAGGCAACAAAATGATGTACAAATGGCCTACTTAACGACCATTGGCCAATATTTTCAATCTTATGTTGCCTTATGTACGGCTATTGGAGCACCCCATACAAACGGATTCTGCTCGTATTTATCCTTAACAAAGGACGTGACCAAATGATTCATACATTTAACTCCATCCGCCAAAGAGTGTGGTTTATTGTTTTACTGGGTATTTTCTTTCATTCGTCATTGCTAATGGCGCATGGAGACGAAATTGAAGTCAGCACGTCAGGCCCAGCCCAGTCGGTTACATTAACTCCTGAACAAACCAAAATGCTGGATATTCAGGTCTCCGAAGCCACGCCGCGCCCCATGGCTGACTTGTTAGCATTAAATGGTCAAATCCAATTACTGCCCAATGCACAGGCCGATGTGAATGTGCGTATTAGTGGTGCCGTGACTGATATTGTGAGCAATCTTGGGGACAGTGTCACCAAAGGCCAAACATTGGCCACGGTACAATCTCGCCTAGTTGGTGATCCTCCACCTAGTGTCGCGGTAAAAGCGCCTATTTCAGGTGTTATTGATGCACGCAATGTGAATTTGGGGCAAGCGGTAGAACCCAACACCGTTTTATTTCACATCAGTAATCGTGAGCAAGTGCTCGCTATTGTTCAAGTGTATGAAGAGGATTTGGGCAAGATTAAAGTAGGGTTGGATGTGAATGTGCATGTCTTAAGTTATTCCAAGCGTATTTTTCCAGGAAAAATAACGCTTATTGAACCAAACTTAGATCCCTTAACGCGCACCGTGAATGTCCAAGTTAGTCTTGATAATAAAGAAGGATTATTAAAACCCGGCATGTTTGTGCGCGCCAACGTGGTATTACGATTTACTCAGGCAGCGCTTACGGTACCTAATAACGCCATATTGGAAATTGATAATGCCACCTTTGTGTTTGTGAAGAATGGTACCCAGTATGATAGGACGGTGGTTAGCCTTGGGACTCGTGATGATAATTATACTGAAATTAAAGAAGGTTTAGTTCCTGGCGATGAGGTAGTGACTCAGGGGAATCGCGAGTTATACACCTTATCTCTTAGTGGCGGCGGTGCAAAAAAACTCGGTCATGAGGAGCCACACTAATGTTTACACGCTTAATTGCCTGGTCGCTTCATAATCGTCTTTTAATTCTAGCGCTAACGCTGGTTCTTTGTCTCTTGGGTGGCTACACCTTAAAACAAATGCCGGTGGATGTCTTCCCGGAATTTGCCCCTCCACAGGTGGTGGTGCAAACCGAAGCGCCTGGCATGGCCACCCAAGATGTGGAAACGCTGATTACCTATCCTTTGGAAAGTGCGATTAATGGTACACCAGGTGTGGCCAGTGTACGCTCTAAAACATCGGTAGGTTTGTCCACCATTACCGTGGTTTTTGATGACAGAACGGATATTTACCGTAACCGACAACTGGTTAATGAGCGTATTCAACAAGTCAGTAATCGACTCCCACCAGGTGTTAATTCTCCAGTCATGTTGCCCGTAACCTCAGCCGTGGGTTGGCTTGTCAAATATGCCTTAATCAGTGATACGGTAAGTCCTGAAACATTACGCACCATTTCAGATTGGACCATCAGACCCCGAATTCTGGCATTAGGTGGGGTTGCGGCCGTCGTGTCACTTGGTGGTGAGGTCAAGCAATACCAAGTGCGCTTAATTCCTGAGCGCATGCTTTCTTATGGGATTACCATCGAAGAAGTACGCCAGGCGTTAACCACTGCGAATCAAAACGTACCAGGCGCTTTTGTTCACCAAGCCGGTAGCGAGCTTGTGGTCGGAACTAT
>CAZZGV010000186.1:0-4022 GCA_964654255.1 uncultured Legionella sp.
TTCCTCAAACTATAATAATCCAGTCTATGACAACCTGTTTAATTTAATGAAAAAAAGGCCTAATGATGCAGAGCGACAACGTTTGATTGATAAAATGGTAGCTTTAGTAAGACATGATGCACCGTGGGTATGGGGCATTCATAATGAAAGTTTAACATTAACCCAGCAATGGTTGGCACCGGTCAAGACAAGTACCATGTCAGTCAACACATTAAAATATGTGTCTGTTGATATACAAAAACGCAATGCATTACGTAACGCTTGGAATCAACCTATCGTATGGCCTATTTTAATCTTTGTCCTTTTGATGATGTTGTTATTGTTACCTTTTTTATTAGCTTATCGTAAAAAACAACGACAACCAGCGTTGAGAATGCCGTTATGATAAATTACTTAATTCGCCGTTTTTTGTATGCAATTCCCATTCTATTAGGAATTAATGTTCTGACGTTCGCACTTTTTTTTATGGTTAATTCACCAGATGATATGGCGCGGATGCAGTTAGGGCATAAGCATGTTAAGCAAGAGGCGATTACACAATGGAAAGTACAGCGTGGTTATGATTTACCTTTGTTCTATAACGTGCAACAGACTGGGGTGTCGGAGCTAACTCAAACATTATTTTTTCAAAAATCATTGCGATTATTTTTATTTGATTTTGGTATATCCGATGCTGGTCGTGATATTAGTTACGATATTTCGCAACGCATGTGGCCCAGCTTGGCTATTGCGGTTCCTGTTTTGATACTAGGCATGTTGGCTTATATTTTGTTTGCAATGATGATGGCTTTTTTTAGATCAACCTATCTTGATCTTAGTGGGGTTATTTTTTGTATTATTTTAATGTCCATATCAACGATGTTTTATATTATTGGAGGGCAGTATTTATTAGGTAAACTTTTACGTTTGATGCCTATCTCTGGCTACGATGATGGTTTACAAAGTATTAAATTTGTTATTTTGCCAATTATTGTCGCTGTTGTGGGTGGTTTGGGAGCGGGAGGGCGATGGTATCGTACCTTGTTTTTAGAGGAAATGAACAAGGACTATGTTAAAACAGCGCGTGCTAAAGGTTTATCAGACGTTCAAGTTTTATTTCGGCATGTTTTGAAGAATGCTATGTTGCCTATTTTAACAGGTGTTGTGGTATTGATTCCCTCTTTATTTATGGGAAGTTTAGTGTTGGAATCCTTTTTTGGAGTACCAGGATTGGGTAGTTATATTATCGATGCTATTCAACAACAAGATTTTGCGATTGTTAGAGCTATGGTTTTTTTAGGCTCAGTGTTATACATCATTGGACTTATTTTAACGGATATATCGTATACATTAGTTGATCCTCGAGTGAGGTTAAAATGAGCCAACATTTTTTATGGACGGACATTTGTTTTTTAGGTGTATTACTGATCAGTACCCTTTTAATCATCAGAAGCGCTCGCAAAGAGCATATTAGACGCGCATTTAGGATGATATTTAAAAATTCCATAGCGGTTTGTTCTGCAATTATTTTGTTATTTTTTCTTGTAATAGCCGTATTAGATTCAATTCATTTAACAACCTCTAATTCTGTGCTTGATAGGCTATTAGCTCCACTAGGTGATATTTATGAAAAAACATATTCTGCACCGTTGGCATTGACGTTGTACGCTAGTGAGACAGCTTTTGTACAGGGTCATGCGGAACAGACTTCCCCACGCTTAACCTACCTTCCAAGTAGCATTAAAACGGACAGTGATAAATGGCGCTGGATAAACAGGCTGGTTAGCAAAGCAATGCTTTTATCTACCTTTTTAGTGGTGTGTGTTTGGCTAGTAAGTGTTGCTTATAGGCGACTAAAATATGGCGTAACAGATTTTTATGTAAAAGTGAGAGGTGCCAGTGTACTGATGACGCTCTTTATTTGTTTTACTATTGTATTGACCAGCTATTGGGTATCTCGTGATTTTCATGTACTAGGAACGGGAAAAATTGGTCAAGATATTTTTTATTATGCGGTAAAAAGTATTCGTACAGGCTTGATAATTGGCATGTTAACGACGTTGTTTATGATGCCTCTTGCGTTATTATTGGGCATTGCAGCAGGGTATTTTGGTGGTGTTATCGATGATGCTATTCAGTATATTTATACAACACTAAGCTCAATTCCTGGTGTTTTGCTTATTACGGCGTCTGTTTTATCGATGCAAACCTACATAGCAAATCATCCACAACAATTTAAAACGCTGGCAGAAAGTGCAGATGCGCGCCTACTGTCACTGTGTCTCATTCTTGGCGTTACCAGCTGGACTAGTTTGTGCCGTTTGTTGCGTGCTGAGGCATTAAAATTAAGAGAGATTGATTTTGTATTAGCGGCAAAAGCATTAGGCAGTAGTTCATTTAAAATCATTTGTAAGCATCTATTACCAAATGTGATGCATATCGTGTTAATTACATTGGTATTAGATTTTAGTTTTCTAGTGCTTGCTGAGGCGGTGTTGTCTTATGTGGGCGTAGGGGTATCACCCATGACCATTAGCTGGGGCAACATGATTAACGCTGCACGTTTAGAGTTGGCCAGAGAGCCCATTGTTTGGTGGCCTATGGTCGCGGCCTTTACATTTATGTTTACTTTGGTTCTTGCCAGTAATTTATTTGCTGATGCTGTAAGAGACGCTTTTGATCCACATAAATTTAGATAAAAATAGTTTTTTTATTCATTGGCAGCCCCCTTTTTTAATTGATAAATTAAAAATTAATTAAAGGGTACCTTAGTATGTGATATTTTCATTTTTATTGTCATTAAGGTTTTTTTTTATACTTTATGTTATAATAAAAGTCAATTTATGAATTAATTAGAGAAAAAATATGTTAATTCGATTGACTGAGCCGACGGCACCTATGTATATCACTATCAACCAAAAAACCAATCAGATTCACCTGATGGTACCTGTTGTTGGTGGGCAAGAAATCAGCACGGACAATACATGTAAATCAACCGAGGCATTAAGAGATTTTTTTGATGGTGGTGCGATTCGTGAATTAACTGCTTATAAAGATGCGCTGGTATTCGATATTGAATTGCTTAAATTAAGTGCTCTCCCATATAAAGATAAAGAGGCGCGGCTAGCCCAAATAGTTATTTATATTAGCGCAATTTCAGCGATGCAGCAGCGTTATCGTGATGCAATAAGTGTGCTTATGAAAAGGCCTTCTAATTTATATAGCGTCCAATTAAGACCTCTTATACAAGATAGTCAATCTAAAGTGGTTAATCCTGCATTTAATATTGAACGTGGGATTAGTCAGGAAGGGGAGCCATTGTCACCATTGTATAATGCTATGCATAGTGTCTTTCCTGATGTTGTTATTACTGTATCTGAGCCGCGTAAAATACTAACGACAGCAGTCTTAGATATCCTGCCTGCATCACCGGATTTTGAATCTATCCAAGAGGCTTTACAGGTTACATGTTTAGAGTTGTTTACTTTAAACATTGATTTTACGCGATGTACAGATGGTACGGAAGTAAACAAGGCTGCTATTGATGCGCTGATGGGTTTTGGAGCAGATACAACACCACAAGAATACATCGATGTCCTGTTGAGTATTTGTGCTCCTGATATGTGGGTGACTCTTCCAGCTCCCCTCTCACCTTTCTATAGTATTCCAGCATCAACTCCTGTTTATCAACGAACCGAGCACCTATCGATACTTACTCAATTTTTATTAGCAAATGTTAATATCTACTGCCGAGCGAAAGGTATTAGTGCTCAAAATTTTGGAGCCTTGCTGGATGCATCGAATGATTTAAGTAATCAATTAGTTAGTACTGTTGCCACTGCATTAAGAGCAGGTGGCGAGGTGGAAGCAGCACTTGGTACGTTTTTTAACAACAATGCGGTTACATTCGAGTTATCTCACACTTTAGATGATGCTGATATTGTTGCAATAAAACAAAAATTTGAACGAACCTATCGAACGGTTACCGCTACGAAAGAGAACCCTCATATGGATGATTTTATGATCCTGGATCTCGAGGCTAC
>CAZZGV010000187.1:0-4019 GCA_964654255.1 uncultured Legionella sp.
AAGGTCACAATTTACAAGAGCATTCTGTTGTGCTAATCCGCGGTGGTCGTGTTAAGGATTTACCAGGTGTGCGCTACCATACAGTACGCGGTAGCTTGGATACATCCGGCGTAAACGATCGTAAACAAGGTCGTTCTAAGTACGGAACTAAAAAACCGAAAGACAAGAAATAACCTGACTGTAGGAACTAGACATGCCAAGAAGAAGAGAAGTCCCCAAACGTGAAATTCTGCCCGATCCAAAGCATCATAGTGAATTGTTGGCAAAATTTATTAACGTACTGATGGTTAGCGGAAAAAAATCTACCGCTGAAAAAATTATTTATGGTGCATTAACTGTTTTGGAAGATCGCATCAAAAAAATTAAAAAATCTGATGATGAGGGTGAATCTAGCGGAAGCGCCACTGGTGTTCTTCGTTATTTTGAACAAGCATTAGATAATGTTCGCCCAACTGTAGAAGTTCGTTCACGCCGTGTTGGTGGTGCAACGTATCAGGTTCCTGTTGAAGTTCGAATAGATCGTAGTATTGCTCTTGGCATGCGTTGGATTGTTCAGGCTGCGCGCTCACGTGGTGAGAAAGGAATGATGTTGCGTCTAGCAGGTGAATTGGTCGATGCATTTGAAAGCAAAGGCTCAGCTGTTAAGAAGCGCGAAGAAACACATAAAATGGCAAAAGCTAACCAAGCATTTGCGCATTTTAGATGGAATTAAGATAGAGGAATAAGACGTGTCATCAACACCATTAGAACTATATCGAAATATCGGCATTGTCGCCCACGTTGATGCGGGAAAAACGACAACTACCGAACGGGTATTGTTTTATACTGGGACTTCTCACAAAATCGGTGAGGTTCATGATGGCGCGGCAACAATGGATTGGATGGTTCAAGAACAGGAACGCGGAATTACCATTACCTCGGCAGCTACCACATGTTACTGGTCGGGAATGGATAAGCAATGTGAGAGCCATCGCATTAATATTATCGATACCCCAGGTCATGTCGACTTCATGATTGAAGTTGAGCGATCATTAAGGGTCTTAGATGGTGCGGTGGTTGTATTTGATTCTGTATCTGGTGTTGA
This sequence comes from uncultured Legionella sp., assembly GCA_964654255.1. Taxonomy (GTDB): domain Bacteria; phylum Pseudomonadota; class Gammaproteobacteria; order Legionellales; family Legionellaceae; genus CAZYME01. The sequence goes on from CAZZGV010000187.1 coordinate 1,085, forward strand.
ACCACAGTCTGAGACAGTATGGCGGCAAGCCCATAAATATGGTGTTCCAAGAATTGTTTTCGTAAACAAAATGGATCGTATGGGGGCTGATTTTCTTCGTGTGGTTGCGCAAATTAAAGGCAGGCTAAGCTCAACTCCTGTCGTGGTCCAGCTACCGATTGGCGCGGAAGAAACATACAAAGGTGTTGTTGACCTGATTAAAATGAAGGCAATATATTGGGATGAAGATAACAAAGGTATGACATTCCAGTATAAAGATGTTCCTGTTGAAATGCGTGTCCAGTGCGAAGAATTACGCAGTCAAATTATTGAAGCGGCAGCAGAGACATCTGAAGAACTAATGGGAAAATATTTAGATGGGAAGGAATTTACTGAAGCTGATATAAAAGCTGCCCTTCGCCAACGAACAGTGAACAATGAGATTGTACCGGTATTTTGCGGCTCGGCCTTTAAAAATAAAGGTGTGCAAGCAGTTCTTGATGGTGTTATTGATTATCTGCCATCACCCCTGGATATACCACCAGTAAAGGGTGTAGATGAAGACGGAGAAGATGCAATTCGTATAACTGCTTATGCAACTCCTTTTTCAGCATTAGCATTTAAGATTGCAACAGATCCTTTTGTGGGTACCTTAACCTATTTTAGGGCTTACTCAGGTGTCCTTAAATGTGGAGACACCATTTATAACCCGGTGAAGGGTAAGAAAGAACGAATTGGACGTTTGCTGCAAATGCATGCAAATTCCAGAGAAGAAATTAAAGAAGTTAGAGCCGGCGATATTGCCGCAGCTGTAGGTTTAAAAACAGTGACAACAGGCGACACTCTTTGTGATCCAAACCATATCATCACATTAGAGCGTATGGATTTTCCTGATCCTGTTATTGCAGTAGCAGTAGAGCCTAGAACAAAAGCTGATCAAGAAAAAATGTCTCTGGCGTTAGGCAAGCTAGCACAAGAAGATCCGTCTTTTCGTGTACATACCGATGAAGAATCAGGTCAAACGATTATTCAAGGTATGGGAGAGCTTCATCTGGAAATTATTGTTGATCGTATGCGCCGCGAGTTTTTGGTGGAAGCAAACGTTGGTAAACCTCAAGTGGCTTACCGTGAAACATTAAAAACTGCAGTTGAACAAGAAGGTAAATTTGTTCGACAATCAGGCGGTCGAGGCCAATATGGTCACGTATGGCTTAAAATTGAGCCACAAGCTCGCGGTAAGGGTTATGAGTTTGTAAATGCAATTGTAGGTGGTGTTATTCCCAAGGAGTATATCCCTGCTGTTGATAAAGGTATTCAAGAGCAATTACAAAATGGCGTCATAGCTGGTTATCCAGTTGTTGATGTTAAAGTAACGCTCTTTGATGGTTCGTTCCATGAAGTAGATTCGAGTGAGATGGCGTTTAAAATCGCTGGTTCACAATGTTTCAAACAAGGCGCTCAACGAGCCAACCCTGTACTTCTTGAGCCTATCATGAGTGTAGAAGTTGTTACCCCTGAAGATTATATGGGTGATGTGATGGGAGATCTAAGCAGGCGACGTGGCATGTTGCAAGGCATGGACGAGTCACCTGCTGGTCGAGTAATCCGCGCGGAAGTTCCGTTAGCAGAAATGTTCGGTTACTCAACTGACTTAAGATCTGCAACACAAGGACGCGCAACTTACACCATGGAATTTGCAAAATACGCAGAAGCCCCAGCAACTATTGCTGAAGCAATCATTAAGAAACAATAAAAGTTAATGAGGTAATTGAAATGGCGAAGGAAAAATTTGAACGTAAGAAGCCGCACGTAAACGTTGGCACGATTGGTCACGTTGACCATGGTAAGACGACGTTGACGGCAGCGATTACGACGATAATGGCAAAGAAACATGGCGGGACAGCGAAGGCGTACGACCAAATTGATGCTGCTCCGGAAGAACGTGAGCGCGGTATTACCATTTCTACAGCGCACGTAGAATATGAATCGGCTAATCGTCACTATGCACACGTAGATTGCCCAGGTCACGCTGATTATGTAAAGAACATGATTACAGGTGCTGCGCAGATGGACGGAGCGATACTTGTAGTATCAGCTGCAGATGGTCCTATGCCGCAAACAAGAGAGCACATTCTGTTGTCACGCCAAGTAGGTGTTCCTTACATTGTTGTATTTTTGAACAAAGCGGATATGGTTGATGATAAAGAGCTTTTAGAGTTGGTAGAAATGGAAGTACGTGATTTGTTAAGCAAATACGATTTTCCTGGCGATGATATACCGATTGTTGTTGGTTCTGCGTTGAAAGCGCTGGAAGGCGATACAAGTGAAATTGGTGTTGCAGCAGTTGAAAAACTCGTTGAGACAATGGATTCTTATATTCCTGAACCAGTACGAAATATTGATAAAACATTTTTGCTACCAATTGAAGACGTGTTTTCAATTTCTGGTCGTGGAACAGTTGTTACTGGCCGAGTTGAGAGTGGTATTATTAAAGTTGGTGAAGAAGTTGAGATTGTGGGTATACGAGACACCATCAAGACAACTTGTACTGGCGTTGAAATGTTCCGCAAGTTGCTAGATGAAGGACGAGCAGGAGATAACGTAGGCGTTTTGTTACGTGGTACAAAGAGAGAAGACGTGGAGCGTGGTCAAGTTTTAGCGAAACCAGGTTCTATCAAACCACATACGAAGTTTGAAGCTGAAGTATATGTTTTGTCAAAAGATGAAGGTGGTCGACATACACCATTTTTCAATGGTTACCGTCCTCAGTTTTACTTTAGAACAACAGACGTAACTGGAACGTGTGATTTGCCGGAAGGCGTAGAAATGGTAATGCCTGGAGATAACGTACAAATGGTTATCAACTTACATTCGCCAATTGCTATGGACGAAGGCTTGCGTTTTGCTATACGGGAAGGTGGCCGAACTGTCGGTGCCGGTGTTGTTGCTAAAATCA
>CAZZGV010000188.1:0-4013 GCA_964654255.1 uncultured Legionella sp.
CTGCGATAGTGATGGCAAGAAAATGTCTAAATCAAAAGGCAATGTTCTTGATCCTATTGATATTATTGATGGCATTGATATCGAAAGCCTTGTCAATAAACGCACCAGCAATCTCATGCTAAATTCTGTGCGCGACAAAATCGCCAAAGCAACGCGTAAGCAATATCCCGAAGGAATCCCTGCTTTTGGTACTGACGCATTGCGCTTTACCTTTTGCTCTTTAGCATCTAATGCTCGTACGGTCCGCTTTGATATGGGCCGCGTCGAAGGTTACCGTAATTTTTGTAATAAATTATGGAATGCCGCACGCTATGTTCTGCTAAGTACCAATGAAGACCGAATTGATTTCGGTGATGGCGCCTTCCAATACAGTGCAGCAGACCAATGGATCTTATCTCATCTGCAACGTACTGTTGCTCTTTGTCACCAACACTTTGCTACCTATCGATTTGATTTACTTGCAAACACACTTTATGAATTTGTTTGGCATGAATACTGTGATTGGTACTTAGAACTGTCTAAACCGGTCTTGTATGATGAAAACGCATTAAGCGCAATGAAGCGTGGTACACGACGCACTCTTATTCACGTTCTTGACCAAATTCTCAAGCTTTTACATCCTTTGATGCCATTCATCACAGAGGAGATATGGCAACGGACCATTAAAGTCATGGGTGAAAATGGTGAAACTATCATGCTAAGCCATTATCCCTTAGTAGAAGAGCAATTTATCAATGAAACCATTGAGGAAGAACTCGATTGGTTGAAAAAAATTGTTCAATCTATTCGTACCATACGCAGCGAGATGAGTGTTAGCCCAGCAAAATTCATTCCACTAAATTTACGTAATGTTTCTGATGCAATGAAACAGCGCGTGGAAAAATACTCAAACACACTACTATCATTAAGCAAATTAACACACATTCACTGCTTAGACGAAAATGAAAAAGTGCCTGTTTCCGCCTCTGCTGTTGTAGGTGATATTGAGTTACTTATTCCTATGGCGGGTCTTATTGATAAGGAAGCTGAGTTAGGCCGTTTAGAAAAAGAAATTGCAAAACTTGATAAAGATATACACTTTATCGAAGGAAAGTTAAACAATCCAAAATTCACTGACAAAGCCCCTGCTGAAATCATAAGTAAGGAGCAAGAAAAATTAGCACAAGCGTTGATGGTTAAGAAAAAATTGTTGCATCATAGAGGAACCATTGAAGCTTTATAAGTACCGATAGTAATAATAGTGGAAAAAAAGCAATCTAAATTGCCCACGTGGTCTATGGTCAGGCCCCTATCAATTTTCTAATAACAACGTATGATTAGTGGGTTACAAGGAGGTAGCACACTATGAAAACCAATACATGTCTTGGCGTATCAACTGACGGTTTCCACCGTGTTGCTTATACAGAATGGGGGCAGCCTAACCCCGCAAAACCCACCGTATTTTGCGTTCATGGACTGCTGCGTAATAGGCACGATTTTGATCCGCTTGCCCATTTTTTAACGTTACAAGAACGCCACGTGATTTGCCCTGATATTGTAGGGCGCGGCGACAGTGATTGGTTTAAAAATCCCCAGCATTATACATTTGAGCAATACATATCCGACATGGCCATCCTCATTGCCAAGTCATCGGCAACGCAAATAGATTGGATTGGCACCTCTTTAGGTGGGCTAATTGGTATGAAAATGGCTGCATTACCCAACTCACCTATTCAACGCTTAATTCTTAATGACGTTGGACCACAAGTCCCACTCTCTGCGCTGAGACGCATAGCAGGATATACCGATCTGCATATTAAATTCTCCAGCAAAGAAGAGGCGATTCAACATTTTCAAACAATCTATGCAGATTTTGGGGATTTAAGTGAGGAGCAATGGGCGACATTTACGGAGCACAGCATTGTATTGCAAGCTAATGGTAATTACGCCCTCAAATGCGACCCTTATCTCACACATAATAAGCCCCCTACACAATTAATGTGGGAGCTTATACACCATCCTCATAAAACATTAGAAGGGATTTGGTTTGATGTTGATTTATGGTCAGTATGGCAAAAAATAAAATGCCCTGCACTTGTCATCCATGGACGTCATTCAGATATTCTACTGCCACAACATATTTCTAAAATGCAACAAATACATCCACATACAGACGTTATAGAGGTAGAAAATGCGGGCCATGCTCCAGCATTACTTGAATTAGCAGACCATCAAAAAATTTCGCAGTGGTTAGATGGAGTATAGTGAAGTAAATTTTAATGAAGCCGCCCTGTTACCCAACTACTGACAAACACGCCGCTCGATCCAAACCGCCAACAATAACGTAGTTACAACACCAAGATAAACACTGCAAGTGTGCCACGCTGCTCCAGCCAAACGCAACGCATCAGGACTGTGAAAAATAGAAAATGGAATAGCCAGAAATACGTCCATCAACGCTGAACCAGCAACTAACCCACAGGCAATCAACGTGCCAATTTGCCTGCGCTGATTTTCCTCAAATTTCACTAATTGCTTTTTAAGCAAACGCCAATCTACAAATTTGGCAATCATCCCCCCCAAAAACAAAGGAAATGACGATGAGATGGGCAAATACATACCAATCGCCACACCAAGTATTGATAGCTGAATAAAGCGTCGTAACTTAAAAAATCGATTACAAACAACAATACCTAAAATAATAGTGGCGCCAATTAAAACCATGTTCCATGGCAAACTATGACGAAATACCGCTTCTGTGACCGCAGCTAAGAGTGCAGCCGTTGGTGCTGGCAAGGATTGGCTTACATCCATTCCTTCATGCGGCATAACACCTGCAATACCATACACATTAAACAATACTTGCATGACAGGGGGGATAACCAAAGAAGACACGACAACACCAATAAGTAACATGACCTGCTGTTTCCATGGTGTAGCCCCTACCAACTGCCCTACTTTTAAATCCTGCGTATTGTCATTCGCAATGGCCGCAATACCCGTTACTACTGAGCCAATGATAATGGTGATTGCCTCAGCTGCCTTAATTTGCGCATGACTTAAAGGAAGGGGAACTACCATATTGATCACACTTAACAACAACCATGCAGCAAATAAAATGCCGGCAATCACTATCGAACTACCTGGGCTTGCTGTAACCCCTACCATACCTGAAAAATAAGCGGTAATGACCGAAAACAAAAAGCCAATAACAAGAACATATATCACCATGCCAAACACTAACGTTGGAGAGTAATCACCATCAAGCCCAGCTTGTTGTAATGGAAAAATGAATTGAAAAAAAAGAAATAACACCGCAGCCATAATCAAAACGCCAATCATAATAAAAGGCATTGGAATATCTTTATCGGTACGTGGCAATTGAAAATTAGTGTGGTTTTTTGCCATAAATGCACGAAACGACATTTGCATGCTATTAAGCAAAGGCCTAATCAATTTAATAAATGTCCATGTGCCCGCGAATAGCATAGCTCCGATTCCCAAATAGCGCATTTCACTATTCCATAATGAAATAGCAGCCGTTTGAGGCGGATAATGCTGTAAGAACTCCGGATAAAACAAACTGACAATAGGTAAAGCAATCAACCATGAAATAACAGAACCTAAAAATATACTCAACGCCATTTCATGACCAACCAAATAGCCGGCACCAATCATCGTCGCAGAAAACCCCGCACCAAAACCAAATAGTGACCGTTTTACAACAACCCAATGACTCCAACTACTAGCAATAACCTTAAAACCTACTTGAAGTAATTCAAGTGCAGCGCCAATAACACCGCCCAAAACAATATCGCGAACGCCAACTTTTTCTGAAGACGATTTTAATACCTCAGCAATTGCTCGCCCTTCAGGAAATTTTAAAATAGGTTCATTCACCAACACTCGACGTAGTGGAATAGAAAATAAAACCCCTAGAATACCACCTGAAGCTGCGATAAAAAAATTGGTTATATAATCAAAACCATGCCAATAATCAATAATAATCAACGCAGGAATGGTATTAACAATCA
>CAZZGV010000189.1:0-3972 GCA_964654255.1 uncultured Legionella sp.
AAAACTGGTTTAAAAACGTTAAATCATTTTCAAACATCATGCGTAAATCATCAATACCGTAGTAAAGCATAGCTAAACGGTCCATCCCCATACCAAATGCCCACCCCTGGTAATCGTGTGGAGAAATGTTCACTGCAGTCAATACGTTAGGATGGACCATGCCACACCCAAGCACCTCAAGCCAGCCTGTGTATTTGCATGAACGACACCCTTTGCCCGCGCATTGCGTACATTCAATATCAACCTCCGCAGAAGGCTCTGTGAAAGGAAAATACGATGGTCTAAAGCGTATAGCTAGCTCGCGGCCAAAAAATTGTGCAAAAAAATCGTGCAACAGCCCTTTTAAACCGGCGAGAGTTGCGTCTTTATCAATCAACAGACCTTCGACCTGATGAAACATTGGCGTGTGTGTCAAATCAGAATCACAACGATAAACACGACCAGGTGCTATCAGCCTTAACGGTGGAGTTCTATTTTCCATTGTACGAATTTGCACTGGCGATGTATGAGTTCGGAGTAAACGTCCATCACCAAAATAAAATGTATCATGCATAGCACGAGCAGGGTGATGAGACGGTATATTCAACGCTTCAAAATTATAAAAATCGGTTTCAATTTCCGGACCATCAACAATATCAAAACCTAAACGGCTAAAGTAATCATTAATACGCAACCTAACCTGAGTCACCGGATGCAATGAACCTGCAGCCTTTCCTCGGCCTGGCAATGTGACATCAAGTTGCTCAGTTACTAATTTCAGCTCTAGCTCCTGCTGTTTCAATTGCAGCATTCGTTGTTCAATTGACGTGCTAATGTCGCGCTTAATTTGATTAACTAACTGACCCATTTTAGGTTTATCTTCAGCAGATAAATTCACTAAATTTTTTAAAATATCAGTTAATTTACCTTTTTTTCCTAGATACTCGACGCGTATTAATTCTAAACTGGTTGCATCTTCAGCATGGTCAACAGCAGCCAATGCTTGCTTTTGTAACGTAGTAAGATCTTGCATGATGTATATCTCACAAGTAAGAGGGAGAGAGCTTTAAACCTCAAGTATATCCACTATACCTTTGGACAAGAGATGTTACACAAAATGTTTTGTATGCCCTCTTCATGTCTATGCCCAGCAACACTCTAGTTTTACAACAGTTCTAGTGAGTAAGAAGACTCTAGAAGAGGGTGAAGAAGATTTTTATGTAACAACCCCTTTAAGAAAGGGGTATAGGATAGGTTTTCTAAAACCAGCAGCTATGCAAGTGCTGCTTTTGCAAGCTCAGCAACTGCTGCAAAACCATGCTTATCATGCACAGCCATATCAGCAAGCACTTTACGATCCAGCTCAATGCTTGCCTTTTTCAAGCCATCAATTAATCGGCTATAAGAAAGACCACATTCACGAGCTTGTGCGTTGATACGCGTAATCCAAAGACCACGAAACTGTCGTTTCTTTTGGCGACGATCGCGATAAGCATATTGACCGGCTTTAATGACTGCTTGCTTAGCTACTCGGTAGGTCCGACTCCGTGCACCTGAATAACCTTTAGCTTGATCTAAAACTTTTTTGTGACGCGCTCTTGCTGTCACACCACGTTTAACTCTTGGCATTTTTCACTCCTCCCCTTAACTACCGTGCAACAAACGCTCAGCCAGACGCGCATCACATGGTTTCAATGTACCGGAACCAACCCGCAAATGACGTTTTTGCTTTGTTGATTTCTTGGTGAGGATATGATTTCTATAAGCGCCACGACGCTTTATCGCACCACTCGCTGTTTTACGGAAGCGTTTAGCGGCTCCGCGATGTGTTTTTAACTTAGGCATAACAAACTACTCCGCATTTAGGGCACATGATTTCTACACATGACCCAATCAGTTACGTTAGGGAATAACGCAATAATCACTTACACGTTTTAGAGTCCCTATTTCTTTTTGGGCGATAATACCATCAATAATTGACGACCCTCGCGCTTTGCATGCTGCTCGATCACTGCAATCTCTGCTGTGTCTTGCTGTACACGCTCAAGGATCTTCATACCCAACTCTTGATGTGCCACTTCACGGCCACGAAAACGTACCGTGATCTTGACCTTATCGCCATGATTCAGGAAACGTACCAGGTTGCGTAGCTTGACCTGATAATCCCCATCTTCCGTCGTAGGACGGAATTTCAGTTCTTTGACTTGAATCTGCTTCTGCTTTTTCTTTGCTTCAGCTTGCTTTTTACTCACTTCAAAGAGAAATTTGCCATAATCCATAATGCGACATACAGGAGGCTTTGCTGTTGGCGAAATTTCCACCAAATCAAATCCACCCTCTTCCGCTGCCCGCAAAGCTTCACGGGTTGACACTATACCAGCCTGGTTACCATCTACATCAATTAAACGTACTTCGGGTACATTGATTTGTTCGTTGATTCGTGCGCGATCACTTTCACGCTTATTTGATGCACTAATGGTTAAATCCTCCAGCTGGTTTAGTCGTAATTTCTTGTTGCAATTTATCGTAAACGGTATCTACTGTCATGCCACCCAAATCTTGACCATCTCGGGCTCTAACAGTAACGAGGTTATTTTCTACCTCTTTGTCACCTATAATCAATAAATACGGCACTTTCTGTAAAGTGTGCTCGCGGATTTTAAAGCCAATCTTCTCATTTCTCAAGTCAAAATTTACTCTAACACCCTTTTTTTGCAAAATTTGGCTAATTTTCATTGCATATTCATGCTGTTTTTCGCTGATCGTTAGAACAGCGACTTGTGTTGGCGCCAACCAAAGTGGCAAATTTCCAGCATGATGCTCTATTAAAATCCCCATAAAGCGCTCAAATGTTCCAAGAATAGCTCGATGCAACATTACAGGTGTTTGCCGACTGCCGTCTTCCGCCACAAATTGAGCACCCAATTTTTCGGGCATAGAGAAATCAACTTGGATTGTACCACATTGCCAGATACGCCCCAAACAATCCGATAATGAACACTCAATTTTGGGGCCGTAAAATGCGCCCTCACCTGGTGCATCAATCCATTCTATGTTTCTACCTCGCATCGCTTCCTTCAATGCAAGCTCGGATTTGTCCCATGTTTCATCACTACCAACGCGCTTTTCAGGGCGAAGAGCTAAACGGTAAATAATTTCAGAAAACCCGAAATCTGCATACACCGACTCAACCAACTCCAACAGCATCGCAACTTCCGACTGAATTTGATCTTCAGTACAGAAAATATGCGCATCATCTTGCACAAAATTACGTACGCGCATCAGCCCATGCAAAGAACCTGATGGCTCACAACGATGACAATTACCAAATTCAGATAAGCGAAGCGGTAGGTCTCGATAACTTTTCAGACCGTGATTATAAATTTGCACATGACAAGGGCAATTCATGGGTTTCACAGCGTACAAACGATTTTCCGTTTCAGTGATAAACATATTGTCACGAAAATTATCCCAATGACCTGATTTTTCCCAGAGCACTTTATCAACCATTTGTGGGGTCTTAATTTCTTGATAATTGTAATCAGCCAAACGTTTTCGCATATATTGTTCAAGAAGCTGATAAATAGTCCATCCCTTGGGATGCCAAAATACCATGCCAGGTGCAATTTCTTGAAAATGAAATAAATCTAGCGTTTTACCTAATTTACGGTGATCACGTTTTTCTGCTTCTTCTAAACGATGCAAATAATCAGCAAGTGCTTTTTTATCAGCCCAAGCAGTGCCATAGACGCGCTGCAGCATTTCATTTTTAGCGTCACCACGCCAGTATGCGCCAGCAAGACGCGTTAATTTAAACGCTTTTAAACGTCCTGTTGAGGGCACATGAGGACCGCGGCAAAGATCTTCAAACTCCCCTTGTCGATACAGTGACAGCGTTTCACCCTGCGGTATATCAGCAATAATTTTTGCTTTGTACTCTTCGCCCAAACTACGAAAATAAGCAATAGCTTCATCACGAGGCAATTCACGACG
>CAZZGV010000190.1:0-3933 GCA_964654255.1 uncultured Legionella sp.
TTCAAAAATTACATAACCTTCTGATTTTTAATATTTAAAACCCATAACTGGGGTTAATAATAAGGTTTTCATCATTAAACTCCTTGTTATGTCTAGGTTGGCTCGTGGCGCAACTGGATAAAACTCGTTAGCTTATAATGCCCAACCTCCTAGTGTCTAATTTTAGTACAGCATTGCGTGTACCGCAAATAATAAGATAAAGTTATTATTCTGGATAATTAGTGTGGGTTGTTTTTTATGCGATTTTTTTTAGTGTCTATAGTGTCTTTTTTTATAAGTACCTCGCTATCAGCGGGTGTAATAACTATTGGTACGTCGTCATATGATCCTCCCTTTGAAATGATCGCTAATAAAACAGGCGATTTTGTGGGTTTTGAAGTGGATCTTATGAATGCAATTTGTAAGCGTCTAAATGAGACATGCCATTATAAAGCTCTTACATTTGAGCAGATTCTAAGTGAAACGCAGGCCGGCTCTATTGATTTAGCTATCTCTGGTATTTCAATTACATTAGATCGACAGAAAGTGTATTTGTTTAGTCTGCCTTATTTAGTGAGTGATGCTCAATTGCTAGCTAATTCAGATGTGTCGATTAATACGCTCAACGATATTGCTGGAAAGCGGATTGGAGTTGAAGCGGGCACAGTATTTAGAGCACTTGCAACAGAGCAATTTAAGAACACTACTATTGTAGAATACACTACTCAAAATGATCTTTTTCAAGCATTGGCTAATAAAAACGTCGATCTAATTGTATTAGATAAATTTTCTGCTCAATATTGGGTTGACAATAATCAAGGATTATTTAAAACCGTTGAAAAAAGTATTCCTGTAGGCGTTGGCTATGGGATCATGGCCAACAAGAGCCAAACTGCTCTTATCAGCCGTATTAATCAGGTCTTGATTGCAATGGAGAATGATGGTACTTATTTGACCCTCTATCAGCGATATTTTTGATTACTTGGTGTCGTTTAATTTCACGACTTATTAAAAGCGAAGATTACGAGGCGTTGACGCAGCGCTGGTTCCCAAAACTTCCCAGTCAGCCGTCTCTTCAACTTCTTCGCTGATCTCTACAAAATCACCATCTAAATTGGCTGTTTCTGCCTGGAAATTAAAACGGTTTCTTCGGGCGTTTGTTCTATTAAGACGAATAACTTTTTCCTCAGATGATGGTGACGTCGCGTCATTTGAGGCTGAGGAGGTTTTTTTTGTAGTTGGTGGGACATAGCCACTGAGGCGGATAGCATCCTGATTAACAGTGACTGGCGGTGCTGGTCTTAGATTAATAGACTGAATTCTGACACGTAGTTGATGTATAAATTCATTCACATCGTTGTTTTCAGTGGCTTTTAACGATGGGGCAGTAATAGTACTAGGAACTCCGACGCTTAACTCAACACCGAATGCTATTAAACTGGCTGCAAGTCGGATCATCTTTCCTGTCAATGAATACTTACTGTCTTCTATTAACGTTAAATAAGCCACAGCATTTTTTTGCCATATTTCCCAGTTGCTGCGAACAATCGGATCGTTGGCAAAGGTTTTAAGATCTTGAAATTGACGCGGTAAAGTAATAAATGCTATTGGGCGCATGGTGACTACAATGACATTGCCTATCGCTTTTAAAGAGATTGTTTTGTGTATACTTGATGCTACGTCTCTAATGGTTAGTGATCCTGGAGAGGGTGCCATCAGGTGGGGTATTTGTTCTTTAAGGCCAAGTAGAAATGTTGCAATCAGAAACAAAACAAACATCTCATGTGCAATTAGTGGATCGGGTAAGCGTTTAGTTGTTGGTTTTGGTTCGGGATGAATCATATGATTTGCGGCACTTATTTGCCAGAACAGCAATACCGAACTTATCATAAACGAATAATAACGAGAGGGAACCCCTGACTGTTCAAATAGTGCGCTTATAAGTGAGCCCATCAAGGAATGTCCTAAGCCTAAAGCAAATGCCTGTTCAGAATGTTCACGTAGATTTCGTTGATTATGTTTATAGCATAATGAAGGATGGGACGATTTATAGATATAGTGACCATTGTCAATAATTCGGGCAAGGTAGATGGGCAAATAAAGGCTCGGTGCTAAATATTCCAGTGCAGATAATGTACCTTCTGTAATAAAAAATGCAGTAATATTTTTTGCAACACCTTTTTCAATTTCTAGTTGGCTGCATTTTTCAGTCGTACATAAATTGGATTGTTGTCTAAATTTGCTAAGTTCAGGCGTTTCGAGCCCAATAAGAATGGTGTGCCCATAAAACTGGATTAAACTTCGAATAAAAAGAACGTGGGCTGTTAACTCTACACTAGTTTTGAGTGCACTATTGACCCATCCTGCATCAGGCGTATCAGAAATGGTATCTGGTTCTGGAAAAAAATACGTTAAAAATAAATCTGCACCATACGTTACCACCAGTAATTGCATCATATCGACTAACAAAACGCGACTTAGGTGTTTGGCAACTTTTGTTGTTGGTGGATCATTGACAATAGCGTTGGCTACCTTGGGGATTGCAGCAACTTGATCAAATAGAGAGGCAACAATAATGTAGCTACTTTTGGCTGTGGATTTTGCAATCGCTGTTGCGGTATCTTTTTTCCTCCACCCCCAGTTTCCCCATTGTTTTAATGTGTCTAGCAAGCTCACGTAAGACTCCTCTAACATCCTGTTATAATTAGAGGGAGTCTATAGTTTTATAGCTTACATGGTCAAGATAATGTGATTTATAGCCAATACACAAAAATAAATAAAAATAACCAGACCACGTCAACAAAGTGCCAGTACCAAGCTACAGCTTCAAAAGCAAAATGACGTTCGGGGGTGAAGTGTCCTTTTAGTGAGCGGCACAAAATAACGATCAACATGATGGTTCCAATGGTAACGTGTAAACCATGAAAGCCGGTTAGCATAAAAAAGGTGGTGCCATAAATGCCCGCATCAAGGGTTAAACTCAATTCTGTATAGGCATCATAATATTCATGTGCTTGTAAGAATAGAAAGAAGATACCAAGAGCAATGGTTAGTGCTAAACCTATGTTTAATTGGCGACGTTTATTGAGTTTCAATGCCCAATGTGCCCAGGTAATTGTAACGCCGGATGTTAACAAGACGATGGTATTGATTGTAGCTAAGCCCCAGGCCCCCATGCCTTCTTGAGCGCCCACGTAAGCCTGATTATTAGGGTTGGTGAGTAGCGGCCATGCGGCTTGGAAATTAGGCCAAAGGGTAATATGGGTTATAGGGTGGATATCCCCGCCGAGCAGCGGGATGGTCCAAAGTCTTGTGAAAAATAATGCACCAAAAAAAGCGCCAAAAAAGCAAATTTCAGAAAAAATAAACCAGCACATGGCCCAGCGAAAGGAGCGATCAACTTGAAGATCATACAAGCCTTTTTGATTCTCATAAATAACTTGCCCGAACCAGCCAAACATCATAAAAATTAGAATAAATAGACCGATAGTAAAAAAATAGGGTCCATACCAGTCAGCGTGCATCCAAGAGGCGGCTCCTACCAGAGTGGTGGTTAAGCCAATAGAGCCAACCAATGGCCAATGGCTGGGCTTAGGAATAAAATAGGTGCCTGGCGCGCTCATAATTTGTTTATCTCCAGTGTTCTTTTCGAATTAAAGTAGTTGTTGTTTTACCCTTGTTTATACTCCGGGTGCTTTATCCCACTGACTGATGCATTATACAAACAGTAAGTTAATATCTGCCTGTTACGTCAAACAATGCGTAAGCTAAGGTAATTGTTGTTACGTTAGCTGGTAAATCAGTATCAAGATGAAAAAGCAACGGCATATTCATCGCCTCATGGCCATTTAGTGTTTGTTGGGTAAAACAAAAACATTCCGTTTTTTTTAAATATTTTGCAGCTATTCCAGGGGTGACGCTTGGAATAGCTTGCACAGTCATGCGGTGGTCAGT
>CAZZGV010000191.1:0-3932 GCA_964654255.1 uncultured Legionella sp.
TTTAAAAATTCAATTTAATTAAAAGCTTTTTCTAATTAGTAGTATTTATTATAAATATAATAGTAGTATTTTTTTGTACATCTTGCTTAAATTGTTGTTTCAGGGTTTTTTTCTCAGCGGCTGAGTTATCGGTTTTCATCAGTTTCTGATAGGTTTCTAAGGGAAATTTGGCGTCGATAACGATGTTTCCAGTGGGTTCTGGTAAAAATAGCATGCAATCAGCGCGCTTTTGATTGCTTAAGGTATGTTGCGTGCTGTAGTGCGTGCTGGGAATCATATTCGCGATCAATGTTTCTAATTGTACTTCACCAAACGCGCCGCGTGCTCGTTTATCAACCAATACATCTTGTAGACTCATAACATGTGAGGAGAGCTCAGTAATTTGTTTTTGAGCTTCATCAATGATAGTTAAGCGTCGAACAACATCGGTAAAGGTTGATGAGGTTTTTTCAAATCCTTCCGTTAAGCGGTGATTAACTTGTTGAGTAAGGCTGTGTAGATGCGTACGAATTTCTTCTGTTAGTGTTTGTAAATGAGAGGTTAATGAGCTCGCATGTTGTTTAAAGCTGTGATTGATTTGCTCACGAACATCCGTCATTTGGCGTTGCATGGTTTCTGTCATCAGTTGTTGGCTCATTAACTGGCCTTGCGTTATTTTTTCATGAATGGCATGTTGCCCTGTTTGATGTATATTTTGTAAATCGATATGCAATTGGTGAAGTTGGGTTGTTATTGCAAGTTGTAACTTGTCATAATGACTATTTGCTTGTAATTGTTGTTGGTGTTGTCGTTTTAAAATCCAAAGTGATAGCGGTAGCTGTATGAGAAGAATAAGGCCCACTAGTTCAATAAAAGGTATTCCAGTTAGTTCGATCATGAATACAACGATAGGCAGGTGAATATCGGCACAGTATACTATGTTTTTGAGTAAGGATCGCCCTTGCTTATTGATGCCTATTTATTTTAATTTTTAGCAGAGTACGACGGATGAAAGTGGATTCACCTTTAGAGCAAATTAATGCCTTGCGTCAGACTATTCGGCGTTATGATTATGAATACTACGTGTTGGATAATCCCTCAGTTCCTGATGCAGAATATGATCGTTGTTTTAAAGCGTTACAACATTTAGAGAGTCAATATCCAGATTATTTGACCAGTGACTCACCTACACAGCGTGTTGGTGCTGCTCCAGCCTCGGCCTTACAGTCTGTTGCCCATCATCAGCCTATGTTGTCGCTGTCAAACGTATTTTCCATTGAGGATTTGCAGGCATTTATTAAACGTGTTTCTGAAAAAATAGGGATGGATGAGACGACGCTGATATTTACTTGCGAGCCTAAGCTTGATGGTTTGGCTGTAAATTTAACGTATGAGCATGGTGTGTTGGTTCATGCAGCGACTCGAGGCGATGGAGCGGTTGGCGAAAATATTACGAATAATATTAAAACCATAGCCGCCGTGCCTTTAACGTTACTGACGGAAAATGTTCCTACACTGATAGAAATTCGTGGTGAAGTCTATATGCCTAAAGCAGGATTTGAAGCCTTTAATGAGGAAGCACGTCGTCACGGAGAAAAAACATTTGCTAATCCCAGAAATGCGGCAGCAGGAAGTTTACGTCAATTAAATCCAGCAATAACTGCAAAGCGGCCGTTAGCGATTTATTGTTATGGGGTTGGTGTGTGTGAAGGGTTTCAGTTGCCTGATAGTCATTTGCAGCAGTTAGAGGTTTTGCGGACCATGGGTTTTCGGGTTTCGAATGAAACGGCGATAGGACGAGGACTAGACGGATGTATGGCTTATTATGAGTCTATGCAAAAGCGACGAGATAGTTTGCCGTTTGAAATTGATGGTGTTGTATATAAGGTTGATAGCACCGCGTTGCAACATAAGTTGGGATATGTTTCACGTTCACCGCGCTTTGCTTGTGCGCATAAATTTCCAGCAAGTGAAGAAATGACGACTTTGTTATCTGTTGATTTCCAAGTAGGACGCACCGGGGCGTTAACGCCGGTCGCTCGCTTACAACCTGTGAGTGTTGCCGGAGTCACGGTTAGTAATGCGACATTGCATAATTTAGATGAAATAGCTCGCAAAGACATTCGCATTGGTGACGTGGTTATCATTCGGCGCGCGGGTGATGTGATTCCTGAGGTTGTCTCAGTGGTGATTGAAAAACGTCCAGCACATACTGAGGCTATTCATATGCCAAGTGTTTGCCCAGTTTGTGGAGCAGTGGTGGTGCGTGAAGCAGATGAAGCTGTTGCGCGCTGTACGGGTGGGTTGTTTTGTAAAGCACAATTGCAACGTATGGTTTGGCATTTTGCATCACGAAAAGCAATGGCAATTGATGGTTTGGGCGGTACATTGATTGAGCAATTTATTGAGGCAGGGCTGATTAATGACGTCTCTGATCTATATAAGTTAACGCAAGATCAATTAGTCAGTCTTCCGCGAATGGGTGAGAAATCGGCTGTAAATCTATTAGCCGCGCTTGAGCACAGTAAAAAAACCACCTTTAATCGCTTTTTGTATGCGTTGGGTATTCGTGAAATTGGAGAGTCTGGTGCACGAGTGTTAGCTAATCATTTTAAAACAATTGAGACATTGAAAGTTGCTAGCACTGAGGAGCTTTTGAAGCTTAAAGACATAGGGCCTGTAGGTGCAGCGTATGTGGTGCATTTTTTTGCGCAAGCTCACAACGTGGATGTTATTGATAAATTAATAGCGTGTGGTGTGCATTGGCCAGTGCAAGAGAATGAGCCTGCGGATACAGCGCATCCTTTTTATGGCAAGACCATGGTTTTAACAGGGACACTGGCTACTATGGGTCGCGATGAGGCAAAAGCAAAGCTACTGGCACATGGAGCGAACGTCACCGGTAGTGTTTCTGCTAAAACCGATTTTGTAGTTGCTGGTAGTGATGCTGGCTCAAAATTTGATAAGGCTACGGCATTGGGTGTGAAGATTTTAACCGAAGATGAGTTTATTGCTATGTTGGGCTTGAGATAAGCGTTTAAAGCTTGACTCAAAAGCATCTCAATCACATCATGGTAGTAATGACAATTTGGATGTTATAAAGCATGCAAAGGATTTTAATCGCCATTTTGCTAAGCCTACCTTTCCCATTATTTGCAAATGGCTGGATATTAAATAATCCTTATCCGGCTAGTGAGTCTCAACAAAAAATATATTATTCATCTTTTAGTGAGCAACCTAAAACCTTAGATCCAGCTAAATCTTACTCGCTCAATGAATACCAATTCTTAGGTCAGATTTATGAGCCCATTTTACAATATGATTATTTGACTCGCCCCTATCAATTGATACCTTTAACTGCCGCAACAATGCCTGAGGTTCATTATTTCGATAAAAATGGGCAGGAGATCACAGCGCCTGAAAATGCTGACATCGCAGAGAGTATTTATACGATTCGTATTAAATCGGGTATTTTCTATCAACCTCATCCGGCCTTTGCTAAAGATGCTGAGGGACATTATCGTTACTATCACTTATCGCCTGATTTTTTAGATGATAATACGATTAGCCAGCTCTCTGATTTTAATTATACCGGGACTCGTGAACTAACTGTTGATGATTATATTTATCAAATCAAGCGTATGGCAAACCCTTTTGTTAACTCACCTATTTATGGATTAATGAGTGAACATATCGTTGGTTTTCATGAGTTTGGCGTTACCTTACCAAAGGTAACGGGCTTTCTTGATTTGCGTCAATATCCTTTATCAGGTTTGCGAAAAATAGATGATTATACGTTTCAAATTCGTATTAAAGGCTTGTATCCACAGTTTATGTTGTGGTTGGAAATGCCTTTTTTTTCTCCCATTCCTTGGGAGGCTGATCGTTTTTATAATGAACCTGATATGGATGATAAAGATTTAAGTTTTGGCTGGTACCCTGTTGGCACAGGG
>CAZZGV010000192.1:0-3928 GCA_964654255.1 uncultured Legionella sp.
GGAAAGTGTGTATACGGCAACGTATCGAGGGTTCGAATCCCTCTCTCTCCGCCAACATTACAGGTATGCCACAAGATAATAGTTAAAAAGTATCTTTTTTTTGTTAAACAAGCTAAGGAACTATGCAATAATCGCTTTATGCGTTCCTTTAACGTTGAGGAATAAAAAAATTAGTGACTACAACAACCGGGACAAACACCAATCCAACCAATGACGGAGAATTTCGCCGAGCATTGAAAGATAGGCACATTCAACTTATCGCCTTGGGTGGGATTATTGGCTCGGGCTATTTTCTTGGAACCGGAGCTGTTGTTCACGCGGTCGGACCCTCTGTATTTCTTGCCTACATTCTAGGTGGCTTAATTATCTACCTTACCATGCTGTGCATGGGCGAACTAGCTGTTGCAATCCCCATTTCCGGTTCATTCATTAATTATACTGCTGATTTCATCTCCCCTACACTTGCTTGTGGCGTTGGCTGGTCCTATTGGATTAGCTGGGTTGCATATATTCCCGCAGAATGTGTTGCGGGTGGCATTATAATGGAACATTTTACAGGGGTTAATGGCTATGTATGGGCTGTATGTTTTGGATTTTTGATAACCTACATTAATATGTCTGAAGTTGGTACATTTGGGGAAATTGAATTTTGGCTTGCCTTGATTAAGATTCTTGCCCTATTTGGCTTTGTCACCCTTTCGTTACTGATTTTTTTTGGTGTAATTCATGGGCATCAACCACCAGGAATAGTGGGTAGTCGATTCATTCTTGATCAAGGTGGACTTTTCCCAAATGGTCATATGGCATTACTGACGGCTATGGTTTTACTCTTAGTCAATTACCAAGGATCTGAAATTATTGGCCTTGCAGCTGGTGAATCTATTGATCCTGCACGTATGATTCCAAACGCTATTCGAAATGTGACCTTCCGTATCCTTTTTATTTATATCATTCCCGTATTCTGTTTGGTGCTGATTTTCCCCTGGCAAAAAGCTGGATTAAGTAATTCAGTATTTGCTGAGGCTCTTAATTTTTATGGCCTAAAATGGGCTGGCGTTGCTGCTAGCTTTGTTACACTAACAGCAACCCTGTCTTGCTCTAATTCTGGTGTATATGGCATTGTTCGATCGTTACATGCGCTAGCTCGCAATGGCATGGCTCCACAACAGTTAGCTAAATTAAATCGCAATGCTGTACCACAAAACGCCGGAATAGCCACACTTATCTCCATCTGGATTTTACTGTTAACGGGCTATTTCTTTGGCCAAACAATGCTCTATATAGCATTGCTCTTGGTTTCAGGGTTTACTGGGGCCATTGCCTGGATTTCACTTTGTTGGGCACAAATAAATTTTCGAAAACGACTTTATAAAGCCGGATATACAACCGCTGATTTACGCTACAAAACACCGGGATCGCCTTATACCGGTATTATTGCCATTGCATTAATGGTGATGTGTTTAGGATTTCTTTTATTAAACAAAGATGGGAGTTATAAAATTGCCTTTGGAATAGGGTTTTTAACATTAGTGATACCAATGATCGTCTACAAAGCCTTAGGATTAAATAAACACCAGCAACGCGAAACAGTTCTAGCCAACCATATTGAATTTTCAGATGTTTTTCCTACTCGATCTACAAAGAAAAAATCCTAATCTTTTGCCAGAACACAAGTCAACTTTTTTAAAATCATCATAACTTATTGTTATCTGCTGCCTGATTAAATCGAAGATACCTCTTTTTTACCACACGAAAATTCTGGCACTAAACTTTTTAGCAATACTAACAATTCTTCATTTTGATGAATTGCACAAGCTTTATTTAGCATCCGTACCGTTTGAGTAAGATCATCCCAATCAATTTGACGAAACTTCGACTTAAAGAGCTTTGTATGTTCAGTTTGAATCAAGGATTCCGAAGAATGAAATAGCTCCTCAAATAACTTTTCTCCAGGGCGCAAACCAGTGTACTCAATATTAATGTCTTTACCTGGCTCTTTACCTGATAATCGTATCATTTGCTCAGCCAAGTAACTGATATTGACAGGCTCACCCATGTCTAATACAAAAATTTCGCCGCCGACTCCATTTACCATGGCCTGCAGAATTAATTGGCATGCCTCAGCTATTGTCATGAAATAACGTTGCATATCTGGATGCGTTACTGTTAAAGGCCCCCCTTGCTGCAATTGTTTTTGAAACAAAGGCACCACACTGCCTACTGAACCTAAAACATTACCAAAGCGAACCGTAATAAATTGCGTGCTAACGCGAGAGTTTAAATTCTGACAATAAATTTCTGCAACACGTTTGGTTGTGCCCATGATGTTGGTTGGATTTACTGCTTTATCACTGGAAATAAGAATAAATTTTTCGACACCAGCAGCAACACTTGCCTCGGCAATGACTTGAGTACCAATTACATTGTTAAGTACCGCTACACGAACTTGGTCTTCAAGCAAAGGCACATGTTTGTAAGCAGCCGCATGGAACACCATCTCTGGATTAAAATTTTGAAAAATATAATCTACCGCAACATTATCTACAACACTAGCCAGCGCTATTGTAACAGGTGTCTCAGGAAAGCTCTCTTTAAGCTCCATTTCTATCTTGTATAAATTGTACTCACTGTTATCTAAAACTAACAACTGAGCAGGCTGTAACGCCATTATTTGCCGACACAACTCTGAACCAATTGATCCACCTGCCCCAGTGACTAATACACGTTTTTTCTGAATATTAGCAGCAATTTTATCCCAGTTAAGCTCTACCTGATCACGACCTAATAAATCTTCAATATCTACTTCACGCAATGCGTTCGCTTCAACGCGGCCAGCCACAAGCTCTTGAATGCTGGGTAATGTGCGAAAAGGTATTTTACAAGACTCGCAGTAATTAACGATGCGTCGCATCGCTGCGGAACGCGCCGAAGGAATGGCAATAAAAATCAAGTCAATTTGATGCCGCTGAGTTAAAACTGCCAACTCCTGGATAGTGCCAAGCACTCTTACACCATGTACCTCTAATCCACGCTTGCTTGTACTGTCATCAACTAAACCTACGGGTAGGTAAGAGCTGGTGCGTTTTAAATCACGAATCAAGCCTTCACCTGCTTGCCCTGCACCAATCACTAAAACACGTCTTACCTCATTATTAACACTGTCTTTATTTCGTTTATCAAAATAATTACGAAAAAATAATCGCGCGCCACAAAGAAGCGTCACTAATAAAATACTATATAAAGGCAAAATAGAACGTGGAATATATTGCAATAAGGAAGTCATATATAGAACTGGAATAACCAACATAGTCGCGCAAACAGTAGCGCGTAAAATACGTACAACATCATTTAATGACGAAAATCGCCATAATCCGCGGTAAACTTTAAAATGGTAGTAACAAATAACCTGCAAAACAACCAACATACCAAGTGCCGTTAATGATTGATATGTTGCAAATTTATGAGGAAATGGGCGCGTATTATATTGTAACCAATACGCAAGATACCAAGCAGCAGGAATTGCAAGTATATCGAAACTTAAGACAGGTAATTTTGAATATAATTTTTTTAGAAAATAAATTTCTTTTTCCATAGCCCGGTTATCCATAGTATCCTTGCTGCATCATACTACAGCTTTTGTTGAGACAGTTAACAAGCAGTAAATATTTCGTAACGATAGATAGAGTTCTTAGCTCCTGTTCGCAAATGAGTCCGTAAACAATAATAATTGTTCCGCGCTAATTGAATTGATAAACAGGCATCCGTTGGTGCATATATTGTTTTTCCACTTTCAAGTAAAGCCGTCAAAATAATCACGTCAGGCTTGGCATCCAATACATGTTGACACATACGCTGATACATTGTAGCAGACGGTAATTTTGCCATTTCGACATTATTCAAACAATAGGAGTCAATAAATTGACGCTGA
>CAZZGV010000193.1:0-3908 GCA_964654255.1 uncultured Legionella sp.
GGCATTACTTGTCAGTAACCCACAAACAGAAAGTGTCCAGATAGTTAGGTGCCAGCGCTCCAGGGTAGCGAGGATAAGATGCCATTGAGTAAGTCCCCACATAAGTGCTGTTTGTAGAGTAGATAGTACAAAATACAAACCTATATGGATAAAAACCGTAATGAATAGCCAGAAATAGACAGTTGCAGGTAAAGGAATTGCGTTAATAAAACTACCACTTTTTGAAAAAATAAAACCAAGTTGCAAGATCAAAAATAGTAGATTATACAAAACGAACTGGATGAACCATTGATGGCTTGTGGTTGTGCTTTTCATGCAGTGGCAATAGTGCTGTTTATGTGCCAATTATAAATGTGGGTATTGACGGAGTTGACTGCCCTTAGTTGACTACGTAAAGGCTCTTTAGCATAAACAGATAAATGTTTAATTAATGCTTTCTCGTTGCCACCAAAATCATCAATATACCAATCATAAATTTTTGATACGATCAATTTACCTTCAATCACTTGAACGCCGCGCAAAGAGTTAATGTAGGCCTCTGCTGCTTGGTTAAGTTGTTCTTCAATAGTTGCACCTGTAAACGCTTGTTTGCTAAGGTTGGCAGCTCCAATTGTTGCATCATTGATAGCATAATGGGTGCGTGGATCATTCCAAATGGGTCGAATAATACGGTTTTGAATATCATCAAGTGATAAACGTGTTCCAGCAATGTTGACTAAAGGTGCCCCCCAAGGGCCAACACTGAATAACCCAGGTGAAATATTAAGATCATCTATACAATCGATAGGATAATAATCTGCTACTACTTGAATGGTTAATGCATTGTATAGATTAAGCCAGAACGCTAATTGTTCGTTTCGATTGTAGTTATGTATATCAATTTTTGACATACGAGCAACGTATTGCTTGAGTGTGTCTAAATCTGCTCTTTTAAGATGTGGGTAATCAATAAGGTTGATATTTTCGTTATTTGTTATAACACAACGTGTTAAAAAATCTTGCCATTCTTTATGTGAAATTGCTTCTTGTGATAGTGGGTTATGCACTCCCCATTTTGGCCATATACTTTTATGAAATGACGCATATGCTGTATTGGTAATTACACAAAAACAAAGAACAGAGCCTATCCAATAAGCTAATTTAGGCATCTAGAGTAGCTCGATTGCGGAGTGCGCTACCTATTGTGTAGCTATCGAGAAATTCTAGCTCACCTCCGGTGGGGATGCCATGGGCTAATTGACTGATCGATACAGAATGTGGTTTTAATAGCTCACGGATAAAATGGATTGTAGTTTGTCCCTCAATTGTAGGGCTTAGTGCAAGAATAACCTCGCGGATATTTGCATTGATAATTAATTGTTGGAGTTTCGGTAGACCAATGTCTTCAGGACCGATACCATCTAATGGAGAAATTTTACCCATCAATACATAGTAGCAACCATTATATACATTACTTTGTTCAATCGCTGCGACGTCGGCAGGATGTTCCACAATACAAAGCGTCGTTGTGTCACGCTCTTGATTTTGGCAAAGGGCGCATAGCTCCTCAGTAGTGTGGTTATTGCAACGTTGGCAGTGATGAATATTGAGCATTGCCTCCTCTAAACAGGAGGCAAGATGCAAACCGCGTTGGCGCTGGTGTTGCAGTAGATGAAACACCATGCGTTGTGCGGATTTTGGACCAACGCCGGGTAGACAGCGTAATGCATCTACCAAGCGAGATAGCGCATCCATGTTATGCTTTATCGCCTTGATCTTTCATGAAGTCAGTGGGTATGTTTAAACCAGCGGTAAGCTGACTGATTTTTTCTTTTGACGCTTTTTCAACTTTACGTACAGCGTCATTGATAGCAGCAGCCATAAGGTCTTCTAACATTTCCACGTCCTCTTCAAGTAGTGATGGATTTATTTTGACCTTAGTCACGTCGTGACGACCGTTCATTTCAATTTTTACCATACCACCACCTGACTCACCGCCAACAATTAATTGACTTAATTGTTGTTGCGCTTCTTGCATGCGTTGTTGCATTTTTTGCGCTTCTTTCATCAGGTTGCCAAGATTTTGATTAATATCCATTAGAGCCTCTTAGTAGTCGTTGTAGTTTAGGATTATAGGTCATCTTTTAGAGATGTAATAGAATTACTCACTAATTCTGCTGAAAACTCTTGTTGCAGCTGTTGAAAAAAAGGGTCATTTTCTAGAGCAGCAGTAGCATTTTCATGCGCTTTTACTTGTGTTAATTGGCGTTGTTGTGCTGGTGATGATGATACCGCGTCATCACTGCTGAGTGTTAATTTTATCACCTCTTTATAGTGATTAGTCAATCCTTGTTCAATACGCTTTATAACTGCAGATGTAAAAACAGATAGGTGTCCTTTAGAAACGCGTAATGTGACTTCAGAGTCAGATTTACTGACAAACTCAGCATTTTCAGCAGCGTTTAACGCTAGACCAGTTAATTTTAGCTTTGGTAGTAGTATGCCCCAGTCTTCATTTTCACTGATATTGATTTGCGGTTGGGCTATTACTTCAACAGGTGTTGGTTTTTTTTCAATGTTTATCGTTGGTAGTAAAGCAGATAGTTTTGAAAGTGGTCTATGGTTATCAGCATTGTCTAATTCAATAGGATGTGGGGTATTTGATATTGTTTGGTAACTAAGAGGCGGCGCTACGCTTTGTGAGGCCGGCCTGAATGCATACATACGTAATAACATCATTTCAAAACCGATAGCTTGTGTTGGTGCAAGATGGATATCTTCTGTTGATTTTATGCCTATTTGATAAAATAGTTGTACGTCCTCAGGCGTAAATTGCGTACTTAGTTCAATAATCTCAG
This sequence comes from uncultured Legionella sp., assembly GCA_964654255.1. Taxonomy (GTDB): domain Bacteria; phylum Pseudomonadota; class Gammaproteobacteria; order Legionellales; family Legionellaceae; genus CAZYME01. The sequence continues at coordinate 2,838 of CAZZGV010000193.1, forward strand.
GGGTTGGGTGTATTAATGCATGATTGTTAGGTATGCTTTGGCAAATACTCATTTGATGTAAGTAAGTTAGTATCTGGTCTGTGGCATATTTAAAGTGCCCACCTTCAGCAGCGATGCGCCTACTTATGTCAATTAGTTTTTGTGGCGCGGGTTCAGCCAGGGATTGAAGAAGCTGGAGAGCATAATCTTGTTGTGTCACGCCAAGCATGTTTTTTATGTCTTGCGTTTGCAGGGTATGTCCACTGCTTGCAATAGCTTGATCAAGCAAACTAAGCGCATCGCGCATGCTCCCACGCGCCGCTGTTGCTAGTAATTCTAATGCAGCGGTTTCATAGGGTAACTGCTCCCCATTCAATACATGTTGCAAATAGCTACAAATGACATCGGCATCAACGTGTTTAAGATTGAATTGTAGACAACGAGATAAAACAGTAATGGGTAGTTTTTGTGGATCAGTTGTAGCAAGGAAGAATTTCACATGCGGTGGTGGCTCTTCTAGTGTTTTGAGCAATGCATTAAAACTGTGCGTGGATAGCATGTGTACTTCATCGATTAGATAGATTTTAAATCGTCCATTGGTCGGCACATATTGAACATTATCGAGTAGTTCACGTGTATCTTCTACGCGGGTTCGTGATGCACCATCAATTTCTATTAAGTCAATAAATCGCCCTTGCTCAATGGCAATACAAGCGTCACAGGTCAAGCACGGTTCGGCGCTGATTCCTGTTTCACAATTTAATGCTTTAGCTAGTATTCGAGCGATGCTGGTTTTGCCAACTCCTCGAGTTCCAGTAAATAGATAAGCATGATGAAGACGTTGTTGAGTTAGAGAATTGATTAATGCTCTATTAATATGTTCTTGGCCGACCAGTTGAGAGAAAGTACGCGGTCGCCATTTACGTGCCAGTGCTACATAGCTCATATAAGGTATACTTTTCACGTTTGGGTTATAAGGAATGTTCTTTAATTGGGCGGCGGCTCTAAGAGCCACACCTCGGCGCCCGCATCAATTATTACCGCTGCTCCCTTCCGGGCCTGACGGGGTTCACAATCTATCGTCGCGAGGGG
>CAZZGV010000194.1:0-3904 GCA_964654255.1 uncultured Legionella sp.
CCTTGCCCATCGGTTAAACGCCCATCATCAAGTACTTGCAGAAGAATGTTAAACACATCTGGATGTGCTTTTTCAATTTCATCTAATAAAATAACAGAATAGGGACGGCGGCGAACAGCTTCAGTGAGATATCCTCCTTCTTCGTAGCCAACGTAACCAGGAGGCGCTCCAATTAATCGGGCTACGGAATGTTTTTCCATGAATTCTGACATATCAATTCTTATCATGGCTTCGACCGTATCAAAAAGAAACGCAGCAAGCGCTTTACATAATTCGGTTTTACCAACGCCAGTAGGTCCTAAAAATAAAAAAGAACCAATTGGGCGATTAGGGTCAGATAAGCCTGCTCTTGAACGTCTAATAGCATTAGATACCGCATCAACCGCTTCATTTTGACCAATTAAACGTTTGTGTAACGCATCTTCCATTTGCAAAAGTTTTTCTTTTTCTCCTTCGAGCATTTTAGCTACTGGAATTCCAGTCCATTTTGAAACCACTTCTGCAATTTCTTCTGCTGTTACCTTATTCCGCACCAATTTGGTATCTTGGGGTTCTGATGTTGAAACTTGAGCCAGTTGTTTTTCAAGTTCAGGGATGCGGCCATATTGTAACTCAGACATGTGTGTAAGATCGCCAGCCCGTCTTGCGGTTTCTAGTTCAAGTTTTGCTTGCTCTAGGGCTTCTTTAATATGTGTGGTTCCTTGTAGGGCTGCTTTTTCAGATTTCCATATGTCTTCTAGATCAGCCGCTGATTTTTCTAACTCTTTGATGCTCTTTTCTAAGTCGCTCAGACGTTTTTTAGATGCTTCATCATGTTCTTTTTTTAGTGCTTCTCGTTCAATTTTTAACTGAATAAGTCGGCGATCTAATTTATCCAGGCTTTCTGGTTTGGAGTCAATTTCCATGCGGATTTGACTGCCAGCTTCATCAATTAAATCAATTGCTTTATCGGGCAATTGTCTATCGGTAATATAGCGATGAGACAATGTTGCTGCTGCAACAATAGCGGGGTCCGTAATTTCCACACCATGATGCACTTCATAGCGTTCTTTTAGCCCGCGTAAAATGGCAATGGTATCTTCAACACTGGGTTCGTCTACTAAGACTTTTTGAAAGCGGCGTTCAAGAGCTGCATCTTTTTCAATATATTGCCTATATTCATCGAGGGTAGTAGCCCCAATGCAGTGCAATTCTCCACGTGCAAGTGCAGGCTTTAACATATTGCCAGCATCCATTGCACCCTCGGCTTTTCCGGCACCTACCATGGTATGCAATTCATCGATGAAGAGAATAATTTGCCCTTCTTGTTTCGAGAGATCGTTTAATACCGCTTTTAAGCGCTCTTCAAATTCTCCACGAAATTTTGCACCAGCAATGAGTGCCCCCATATCTAATGAAAGTAGGCGTTTATTTTTTAGGCCTTCAGGTACTTCACCATTGATAATACGTTGTGCTAGACCTTCCACAATTGCTGTTTTACCAACACCTGGCTCACCAATTAGCACGGGATTATTTTTTGTTCGGCGTTGTAATACTTGAATAGTCCGACGGATTTCATCATCACGGCCAATGACGGGATCAAGTTTACCTTGCTCGGCGCGTTCGGTTAAATCAAGGGTGTATTTTTCCAATGCCTGGCGTTGTTCTTCGGCATTTGGATCATTAACAGTTTCACCACCGCGTACATCATCGATTGCTTTTTCAATGGCTTTAGCATCACCGCCAGCTTGCTTTAATAGTTTTGCAAGGCTACCGTCTTCATTAATAGCTGCCAAAATGAACAATTCACTAGATATATAGTTGTCTTTGCGTTGTTGTGCTAATTTATCTGTAAGGTTAAGTAATCGGTTTAATCCATTAGAAATATGAATATCGCCGCCTGTACCTGATACTTTGGGTAAGCGATCCAGTGCTTGATCAATGAGTGTGCGCAATTGTGATAAGTTAACCCCGGCTTTAGATAGCAGGGGTCTGCAAGTGCCGCCTTGCTGATCTAATAATGCTTTCATCAGGTGTTCTGGTTCAATAAAACCACTGTCTCTGCCTAACGCTAATGATTGAGCATCAGCCAGGGCCATTTGAAATTTAGATGTGAGTTTGTCCATTCGCATAATAGTTACCTGTTGTTTTAATTGCTGTCTACTTACCGTAAAATGTGGATTAACTTCTTAATATCAAGTAGATGGTATGATAAATAATAATGATAGTTCAAATTCACAAGTTGTATTAAATCAAATTGTTATTGAATATATGCGAGAACAAAAGCGCAAGCGCACTTGGCGGTGGGTAAAACGTATTGTTATTGCATTATTAATTTTATATGGTGTTTATTTTGTTTTATTAATGCGTGCTGAGGATGTGAGTGCGCGAGCGAAGGCACATGTTGGGGTGATTGATATCAAAGGGACAATTTTTGATAAGCAAGCTGCAAGCGCTGATAATTTTATCAAAGGATTTACTAAGGCATATGAAAGCAAGGGATTAAAGGCGATTATTTTGCGCATTGATAGTCCAGGAGGGAGTCCTGTTCAAGGCGATTATATGTATAACAGTATTCGCTATTATCGTAAGAAATACCCTGATATTAAAATCTATGCAGTATGCGTTGATATATGTGCTTCGGCTGCTTATTACGTGGCTGCAGCAGCGGATGAAATTTATGCGAATCCCTCTAGTTTAGTGGGTTCTATCGGCGTGATTTATAATGGATTTGGTTTTGTTGATACGTTACAAAAATTGGGTGTAAGCCGCCGCTTACAAACAGCAGGAAGCAATAAAGGGTTTCTGGATCAATTTTCTCCGGTTAATCCTGCCCAGCAAAAAACATTGCAAACTATGTTAGATATCATTCATCAGCAATTTATTAGTAGAGTAAAAGAAGGCCGAGGCAAACGTTTGCATATTGATAATGAGACGTTTTCTGGGTTGTTTTGGACGGGTATACAAGCAAAACAACGAGGTTTGATTGATGGTTTGGCCAGCAGTGGCCAATTAGCGCGTGATATTATTAAAATAGAAGACGCTATTGATTATACTCATCAGCCAAGCGTTTTGGAGCGCGTATCTAAAAACATTGGTACAGCTATGGCTGATCAGTTACCTATAGCTTTGGGCGTTAAACCAGGTATTCAATAGGTTGGATTATTTGTTTTTTTGCAATGAGCCCACCAGGTTATAAAAAATGGTGGGCCATAAGATAGTTATTTTATTACTGGAGAGAGTGTTTGCAACAGAGTTTTGAAGACTTTGGGCGTTCCAGCAATGACATCACCTTGCAAGTAATCATCACCACCTTGAGGGTCACTGACCAAGCCGCCAGCTTCTTGAATTAACAGGCATCCTGCGGCAATGTCCCATGGGCGCAAACCAAAGTCCCATGATCCCTCGAGTCTGCCACTTGCAACATAGGCTAGATTTAAAGCAGCTGAGCCTGTCGATCGAACACCTGCACATTTGCCAGATAATGCTTCGATTGCTGGTAAATAACGTTGTGTTCTTTTTGTATTTCGCATTGGAAATGCGGTACCAAGCATGGCGGCACTCAGTTGGGTTTGTTTTGAAACACGTAGGCGTCTATCATTTAATCGTGCACCATATCCTCGGCTAGCGGAGAAACATTCGTGCCGTAAAGGATCATATACAACAGCGTGTTCAATGCGGTTTTTTACCCGTAGAGCAATAGAAACGGCATAAAATGGGAAACCATGCAGGTAATTATTGGTGCCATCAAGAGGATCAATGATCCATACTGATTCAGCATCAGCATTTTGCATACCACTTTCTTCGGCAATGATGCCGTGGTCTGGATAGGCTTTGTGAATGCTATTAATAATGGCTTGTTCGGCTTTAATATCAACCTCACAAAAGGATTCTTCATTATTTTTAGCAGTTATTTTAATGCGGT
>CAZZGV010000195.1:0-3896 GCA_964654255.1 uncultured Legionella sp.
CTCAATGAACCAATCATACAGGGGACGATGATCCTGAAACTCTAAAGTACATAAAGAATGATTAATTTGTTCCAAAGCATCAGAAATAGGATGGGCATAATCATACATTGGGTAAATAAAACAGGCATTTCCTGTACGTTGATGATGCGCATGGAGTATACGGTACAACACTGGATCACGCATATTTATATTACCGGATTGCATGTCAATGCGTGCGCGCAAAACATGCGTGCCATCAGGAAATTCACCGGCCTTCATGCGCGTAAATAAATCTAGATTTTCTTCTTTACTACGCTCACGATAAGGGCTTTCCCTACCTGGCTCTTGTAATGTTCCACGATACGCACGAATCTCTTCCATGCTTAAACTATCAACATAAGCCAACCCCTTATTAATTAATAAAATCGCAAAATCATATAATTCTTGATAATAATCAGACGAATGGGTCATGGCGCACCACTCAAATCCAAGCCAGCGGACATCGTCAATAATAGCATTGACGTACTCTTCCTCTTCTTTAATAGGATTTGTATCATCAAAACGTAAATAACAATGCCCAGCAAACTCTTCTGCTAAACCAAAATTCAAACAAATTGATTTTGCATGGCCGATATGCAAATAACCATTAGGCTCAGGCGGAAAACGCGTAGCAATGGCTGTGTGTTTTCCATTAGCTAAATCATCAACAATTAATTGCCTAATAAAATGTGCCCGTTTTTCACTGCTATCAGTCATGATCAGATCCTTTTTTATCCATGGCACAACGCATAGCATTAATAAGTGTTGCGCCCGCTTGTATCACATCTGCTTTTTCAAGACAGGCTGATTGTAGTTGTTCAATTAATGCCGCACCGACAATAACACCATCAGCAAACGCAGCTACATCTGCAGCCATCTCCGCTGTCTTAATACCAAAACCAACCATAATGGGTAAAGAAATTTGTTCTTTTCGCCGTTGATAGTGTGCTTTCACTGAGTCTAAATCCAACGCATTAGAACCAGTCACACCTTTAAGTGATACATAGTAAAGATAGCCACTCGCTTGCTCTTTAATAAGCTGCATTCTCTTATCGTTCGTGGTGGGTGAGCACAAATAAATAATATGTATACCTGCCGCTTGCCAAAATGGCGCAATGTCAAGGCTTTCTTCAGGCGGTAAATCAACGATGATGATGCCATCCACGCCAACGCGCTTAGCAAGCTGTGCAAATTTTTTATGGCCATATTGTTCTATTGGATTCATATAGCCCATCAATACAATAGGTGTATCTTGATCGTCTTCCCTAAACTTTGCGACCATAGAAAATACATCTTCACATTTGATGTTATGTGCTAATGCACGCTCCATTGCGGCTTGAATAACAGGCCCTTCTGCCATTGGATCAGAAAATGGGATACCAATTTCCAAAACATCGGCACCAGCTTTAACAAGTCCATGCATTAAATTTACAGTCATCGTCGGTTGAGGATCACCCGCAGTAATATAAGGGCTTAACATTTTTTTACCACATTCATGTAACTGTTGAAGCGTTCTATCAATTCTGTTCATTCGTTACTCCACCATCATCCCTTCCAAACTTGCTACCGTATGGATGTCTTTGTCGCCTCGGCCTGATAAATTTACAATAATCTGCTCCTCATGGCCCCACTCTTTTGCTAGCCTCATTGCATAGCTTATTGCATGGCTTGATTCCAGCGCTGGAATAATACCTTCCACACGCGACAATGCATGAAAAGCCGCTAATGCTTCATCATCATTAATAACAACATAATTTACGCGACCAAGATCTTTTAAATAAGCATGTTCGGGACCAACACCAGGATAATCAAGACCTGCTGATATAGAATGGGTATCTTTAATTTGACCATGTTCATCACAAAGTAAATAGGTGCGATTACCATGTAAAACACCTGGCACCCCGGCAACTAATGAGGCTGAATGCTGGCCGGTTTCAATACCTTTCCCACCAGCTTCTACTCCATACATCTTCACCGTTTTATCATTTAAAAATGGATAAAATAAACCAATAGCATTTGATCCACCGCCAATACAAGCAACTAAGGCATCTGGTAATTTGCCTGTTTTTTCAAGTAACTGAGCACGAGCTTCTTGACCAATGATCGATTGAAAATCACGCACCATTTGTGGATATGGATGAGGACCCGCAGCTGTACCAATAATATAAAACGTATCATCAACGTGACTCACCCAATCACGCATTGCGTCGTTTAAAGCATCTTTAAGTGTTTTAGATCCAGTATGAACCGGGACGACTGTAGCGCCCAATAATTTCATGCGATAAACATTTGCGGCTTGGCGTTTAATATCTTCCGAACCCATGTACACTACACATTCCAGCCCTAATTTCGCGGCCACTGTTGCCGATGCGACACCATGCTGCCCCGCGCCTGTTTCAGCAATAATACGTGTTTTTCCCATACGTTTAGCAAGCAATGCCTGACCAACAGCATTATTTATTTTGTGAGCGCCAGTGTGATTTAAATCCTCGCGCTTTAAATAGATTTGGGCACCACCAACCTGAGCACTCAAGCGCTCAGCATGATAAAGAGGCGTTGCTCTTCCAACATAATCATGCAATTCTGCCGCATATTCTGCGACAAAATCTGGATCTTCCCGGTAATGTTGATAAGCCTCTTGTAATTGCTGTAACGCATCAATTAGCGTATCAGCAACAAATCGGCCGCCATAAGGCCCAAAATGGCCTCGCTCATCTGGAAGCTCTCTCTCACTCATGACCTCTCCCGCAATACATTAACAAATGAATTCATTTTTTCGTGATCTTTAATTCCAGCAGATACTTCAATCCCACTACAAACATCAACAGCATAAGGTGAACATGCAACAAGTGCTGAAGCAACATTATTTGCATCAAGACCACCAGCTAGAATACATGGTTTTGTTAATTGACGAGGTATACATTGCCAATCAAACGGTTGACCAGTGCCACCATGATGTATTGATGGGGTATCTATTAGTATTGCCGCTGCGTGCTGATGCTGACCCGTCAGCTCCGTAATCAGATCTGCTGATGTTGCCGGTATCGCTTTAATATATGGTTTGTGAAATTGTTCACAAAATGCAGGAACCTCTTCGCCATGAAACTGTAACAATTGAATTGGCAACTCAGCTATCACACGCCCCACAAAAGAGGCTTCTGCATTGACAAAAACCGCAACAACATCAAGAAATGCGGGTATATTTTGTAATAATAATCTTGCCTGCTCAATATTCACATGACGCGAACTTTTTTCATAAAAAATCAAACCAATTGCATCTATGCCAATCGATACTGCGTGTGCAATATCGATTTTACGAGTCATACCACACATTTTTATGCGGACTCGATTCGGCTTTTGTGTCATACGTTTCCTAAAATAAACATAGGGCCCGTCACTGTTTGTGGCACATGAAACTCGGGAGGATAATCAACACCCACTAAATAAAGCCCATAAGGCGGGGCTGTTTCGGCGCCTAATTTCCTGTCTTTTGCTATCAATACCTCATTAACCCACGATACTGAACGACGCGCAGAACCTACAGCAATCAAGACTCCAGCAATATTTCTAACCATATGATGCAAAAAAGCATTAGCGCGAATGTCGATAGTAATCAGATCACCGCTACGTACCACCTCAAGACTATGAATATTGCGCATAGGCGTTTTAGACTGGCACTCTAGCGAACGAAATGAGGTAAAATCTTGTTCACCAAGCAAACTTTGACCCGCTTCGTGCATTAATCGATGATCTAAAGGACGGTATTGCCAAGTAACGTTGCTACGCAGCAAAGCAGGCCTCACAGACGAATTATATATCACATAACGATAATGCCTAGATAACGCCGAATAACGTGCATGAAAATCATCAGACATTTC
>CAZZGV010000196.1:0-3858 GCA_964654255.1 uncultured Legionella sp.
TTCAACAAGAGGCAAGAGTTTATAATCAAGGAGGAGCAATTTGGGCGCCTCTTGACTTACAAATGTTAGCCCACGCTAAACCAAACGTGGCTCAATTTGCTGAATTAGCCCTTCAAGTTAACGAATGGGATTTAGAGGATAATGATATTGTTGTGCAAATGAGTGATGGAATATGGGCCCAATTTAGCACCGAAGACATCGAAATTAAGCTAGAAAACGGCGCTTCTTATTTGGCGACTCGATTAAAAATAAAAAACATAAGTGAGCTCAGTGAGCGCTTAAAGCCAAGCGAACTCTCTGACGCTAACGCCCTAGCGATCACACAGGCATTGCACAGCAGCGCAATGATTACTACTCGAAATACCATAGCCTTGTTCCAAGAGATACATTCAGAACTATCCCAAAAATTAGAATTAGAGCCCTGTTCAAGTGAGAAAACCATGGGACAGTTCGTAAAGGAGCTTCCGCTTCAAATAGCAACAAGATTTCAACAACTATATATAGCCCAAAAACATGATTCAATTATGTATGATGATGATTTGCCAGTGATAGTATTTCACCAACAATATAAGAAAATTTCTTTTGGAGATTGTGCCACGATATCAGTTTTTAAAGTTCCCGAAAAATTCGATAGCATTCTAGGCATACTTTTGAATAACATATCGATATTGCCTAATTATGTTCATGAATTAAATGCCATCATGGCGTTAGAAGATGAAAAAATTATATCGCTATTTCATAAATTTGAGCACTATCATATTATCGAAGAAAAAAAACCACTTACAAGCTCGCCCGGTGTTTTAGTTCATCCAACTGACTCAGTATATTTTTTGAAAAATTTTATACAGCAACTTAAAATTTGTAAAAAAACAGCAGATACTGAGCCTAACGTTTACTTAAAGCGAGCAAAAATACTCCAATATGTAAATTCAATACAGGATGAGCAAGGTCGTAGTTTTCTTGCTAATTTTTTGTCTAAAAATTCTTCCTGCGTTTTTCAAGAAATTAGCCGGTTTTCTTTTTTTAAACGTCAAGAAGGCGTTTCTGCTAAGGATTTTATTGCGCACCTGTCTACCATTGGTTCCGGTCGTCGGTAGTGAAGTGTGTATGCTTATGTAGTCATTTTGTAAAATTTGAAAATATGAGAATCAACAGGACCCTGCTATGACAGGCTCGCACCACGATCGTTCTGCTCCTCTTCAACCTCTTGCAATAGAGCATCATCCTCTGATTTCATTTTGTGAAGCGTTTCTTTTGTTGTTCTTGTAATGGATACCGGAGAGGCTCGATTATCGGTTTCCTTGTCATCAGCCCGCGCATTGGTATACTGAGAGTCCAATTCATAAGTGGTAGGACTGCTTGCTATTTTTCCGGCTTGAATAAGTGACTCACCAGCTAATAAAGCCTCCACCTCCGCTTTATGAGCATAATACCAAAATGTTTGCATACCTTTTGATATTTCGCTCCTTAGCTCTGCTCGACTAAATAAATCAAATCGATTTGGATTCTCTAAAATAGCAGGAGTAAAACCATTTTTTATTAATTCACGATTGAGCCCCAGCATCACCATAGTACGGGCATTTCCATCTGTAAAAATATGCCCCCGCTCTAACGTTGAAACCATTTTTACGATAGCATTTAATTTGTCATCCGGAGTCTTGGCTTGGCCTATTTCATTATGGTAGTTTGTTAACGTTTGATTGACCCAGGTATTAATTGAATCTGCGCTTTCACGGGCTACGTAAAATCGTGTGTTGCCTTCTTTAATAAGCTCATGAACCTGCTCGGGTGTTTTTGTCCTTAATACATCTTTACCCGCTGATTCAATCTCAAATTTAGGTGCATTTCCTGCCTTGCCATCTCTACCACGAATAACAACCATTTCGCTTAAAGCGTCACTTTGCATAAATTCGATAAGTCCTTGTAAAGAAACATTCCCTTTTTGGGGTTGTTCAACATCTTGGTTAGATACCAACCCAAAATCTCCTGGACTTTTATCTCTAAAGCTGTCTAATGAATCATTGTCCGTGTTATCTACATTTGTTAATGCGAGCCTATGTAGTGTAATGAGTATTTCTGCAGACAACGGCTCCTCTATAGAAGATTGCATTTCCTCGAGAGCACGCTCCATACCAGCCATATAACCAGGCTCCCTAACGTCAAATGCCATTTTTCCTTCATCCTGCCTATACCCATCGATGAATAATCTCCATTGCTCCTCTTTAGGCAGCTGTGCGAGAATTTTGAGTATTTCCTCTTTAAGCAACGGCATAATAAGATCCATTTTTACTCAACATGTAAAAATTATAGCATAATTGAGTGGTTCTTAACATCACAATAATTACTCCCGAGTTGCCTCAGAAATAATGTTAACGAAGAAATAGAAGGGATATTGATATGGGGAAGCTTTCGATCTTTATGTGGACCACATGCTTAAACGTTACAAATCTGCGAAGAGATGTCAAAAAGGTGAGCTACTAGACGAGCTGTGTGCAGCGAGTGGTTACATGCAATACATCGTTTAAATAAAAGAAAAAACGCCGCCCACGTCAACCCACGTCAAAAGGAAATGCGTAGTCGGCCAGAAAAATATCCATGCAATCTGTATTTACTCACAAATTTATGCATATTGAATATTGGGGTATACATCACATCCAATAGAGTCTGTTGACAACTAATGCCAGGTGCCTACGTCCCACCGCTTGTCTGAGAGGCTCACAGATACCGTAGATAAACCACGGTACGTAAGCATTCTGAGCTTAATCGTCAACAAACCCTAGTATTTTTTACCACCCATATCCAACACGCTAACTAAGCATTTTAGAAATTTGAGTGACTTTTTCTTGTAAGTCATCAGGCACGGGGCCTCCGCCTTGCGCCATATCATCTCGACCGCCACCTTTGCCGCATAAGTGCTTGACTAGCATTGCCGCAGTAGGAGCCTTGCCTAGTATACTTTTACTAACCCCGGCGACTACGTTCATTTTCTGCTGTGAAATACCGATTAAAACAATTACGGCGTTATCCATGCTGGATTTTAATTGATCAAGCATGGTTCTTAACTGTTGACCGTCGACATTATCCATTTGCTTTACTAATAAATGAACATCACCTATTTTTTGTACCTCAGATAACAAGGCATTTCCTGACTGTGTCGCAAGCTTTTGTTTTAGGGTTGTTAATTCCTTCTCTTGCAGCTTTGTGTCCCGCAAAAATTGTGTTAATTTCTCTTGAATAGTGCTCGGTGTTGCTTTAAGTTGTTGTGCAATCCTGGTTAGTAATTGCTGTTGTTCTTGCAAAAATGCTATTGCATAAGCACCAGTGACTATCTCAATACGCCTCACACCACTAGCCACACCATATTCAGCAGTAATTTTGAAAACACCAATATCACCGGTTCGTTTTGCATGCGTGCCACCACAAAGTTCTTTGGAAAAATCCCCCAAGGACAGTACTCGCACTTCGTCGGTGTATTTTTCACCAAACAACGCCACTGCCCCACTCTGTTTTGCTTTATCAATACTCATTAACTGAGTAACTACTTCATCATTCACTCGAATTTGATCATTAACTAAGGTTTCTATTTGTTGAAGTTGTTCTGCTGTTATTGCTTCATGATGAGAAAAATCAAAACGCGCGCGTTCTGCATCAACCAACGATCCTTTTTGCTGCACATGTTTGCCAACGATAATTTTTAAAGCAGCATGCAATAGATGAGTAGCCGTATGATTTAAACGAATAGCATCACGTCGACGAGCATCAACCTGTGCATTAACGGTTTGATTAAGACGCAACTCGCCCTTGATAAGCTCACCATAATGTACAATGGCTTGACCCATTTTTTGTGTATCATCGACA